>JAQWCT010000278.1 GCA_028705785.1 Sulfurospirillaceae bacterium
GTGTGCTCTTCCGATCTTGTCAAATTTGATTTCGCCTTGTATCGCTTGGGACAGGAAAAATTACTTTAAATCCTTCCTATCAACTGAAGTAGCGCATTGAGTGCCGTATAGGGATGTGGTGGACATCCAGGGATATACAAGTCGATAGGCAAAATATCTTGAGCGCCGTTACACACTTCATCGCTTCCTTGAAAAATCCCCCCAGATATTGCACAAGTCCCAGAGGCGATTACAATTTTAGGATTAGGAAGTGCATCATAGGTCTCTATGAGCGCTTGTTTCATATTGAGTGTAACAGGTCCTGTAATGACGATACCATCAGCATGTCGTGGTGAAGCCGTAAAACTAATGCCAAAACGAGCTAGGTCATAGGTGGGAGTTCCTAAAACATTGAGATCTGCTTCACAAGCATTGCAGCCTCCAGCCGAGACAAGACGAAGTTGGAGAGACCTTCCCAATAATTTTTGTATCTTTTGATTTAAAATAAAACCGACTTTTTCTACCTCTTGATCGATAAGAAGCAAATCTTTATGATTGGTTGCAAGACGATAATCTTTGGTAAATTCAATGTAATTTTCTTTACATGTAAGGGTGCATTGATTGCAAAAAATACATTTCCCTAGATTAATAGCAATACTTTGTTCTTTTGTTTCAATAGCATGTGTGGGGCAAATGTCTATACACGCTTTACATGTAAGCTCACAATTTCCTGTTATCTTAGGCATACCTAAAAAACGAGGTGATAATACAGGTTCTACTTTAGGATATTTACTGGTATTGTACCCCTGCTTTAATCGCTCCATTAATACAAAAAACATTTTTATTTATCCTTCATAAATCAAACCCACAGTAAGAGAGGTTGAAGCTTTTATTGCACAGTGGAAAATCAGAAATTTGCTCATATCGCATAGCTAAAGTGAGTGCTGTCCAATTGTGAAACGATGGGTCAACAATTTTATAGCGTTCAAATTTTCCTGTTTCATTGGTTTGCGCAATGTGTACTATTTCTCCTCTCCAGCCCTCGGTGATTGAAATACCCAAGGCATTAGGCGGTAGCACCACCGTATCAATACGGGATGGTTTTTCTATGGCAATACTTCGTATTTCTACCAAGATTTGCTTGAGTAGTGCAAAAGAAGCAACAATTTCATTTCTTCTCATCATGGCTCGTGCAAAAATATCACAAGATGATTCTACTGCAATCTCAAAATGAATGCTATTATAATATCCAAAAGGATAAGTCTTTCTCGCATCACGGGAAATCTCACATGCTTTAGCAACAACGCCTACAAAACCATAACGAATGACATCTTCTTTGGTGAGTTTACCAATATTTTCCATTCTTTCTAAAACAGAAGAGGCATGAAAGAAGAGGTCAATAGCACCAAGTGTTTTATTTTCAAGTTCGTTAAGCTTTTTTTCAATTTCTAATGAGAGGCTAAAATCAATATCATAGCCAACACCCCCCACTGTGATGCCACCTCTTCCAAATCGATTGCCAGTGATAGATGCCGAAAGATTAAGGTAGTCTCCTCGAAGTTTTCCACAATACGAAGCTGTTGGTAAAAATCCCGTATCCGAAGAGAGTGCACCAATATCACCTACATGATTGGCAACTCTTTCTAATTCTAATAAAAGTGCACGAATAAGGTCAATTTTTTTTGATACTTTGATATTTGCCATATTCTCTAATAATTGTGCATAAGCTAAAGCATGTCCTATAGTGGTATCGCCTGCTACTGCTTCCATTTGGTTAAGTGTTTGAAGGTAAGGGCCTCCTACAAAAGATCGCTCAATGCCTCGGTGCTGATAACCCAAGGAGATTTCCAAATGCTCTACACTTTCACCATAACATTGAAAGCGAAAATGTCCTGGCTCGATAATACCTGCATGTACAGGGCCTACAGCCACTTCATGAATATCTTCACCTTCAATTTGAAAATAGTCCATATTGCCACATCTATTTTTCTTTACATGTAAAGAAAAATCTTGTTCAAATCGTACTGGTTTTAGCCAAGGATGACCTTTGGGTGTGATGCCAAATTGTTCTGCGATTTCTCTCTCAAAAAGATGAATTTGTGGGATGAGTAAGGCATGTGATTTGAATGTTTTGTGGATAACTTTAAAACGGGAAATTTTCAATAAAGAGGTAAAATCATTCCCTAAAACAGCGATTATGTATAAATCATTTTGGATTTGTGTACCAAAAAGAGATAAGACTCGAAAGTTATAATGTTCAATATCTTCAACCATTCTCTCCCAAAACTCATCTTGTGTTGATATAAGAATCTCATCTATTGAACACCAAGAAGGATTGGATGAAAAAAGGGCATAATTACTCATGGTTTCACCTCCAATAAAAGAGCAGAATCCATGATAAGATTTTGAAGTATATCTGGCATCATGATTCCAACGCCTAAGATAATACCTAAAAAAATCAAGGGAGAAAGAAAAAGTCCAAGGGAATCTTTTTGGCTTGTTTCATTTTGTTGTGCCTTACTTCTTGAACCCCCAGAATTGGTTTTTCCCTTACGGTTAATATTCAAATTAAGTCTTAAA
>JAQWCT010000074.1 GCA_028705785.1 Sulfurospirillaceae bacterium
GTATCTTCGTATGTTTTATCTAATTTTTCACAGTGCCAAAAAGAATTTTTACCCAAAATCATTATGCATGTTAAAGAGAGTATGAAAGCATTACTCACCAAAGATTTAAAAGAAGTTTCGGTACAATACAGCCTTAAAGAATCTTTGTGTGAAGAGGAAAAACTGTGAAGCTTTTTGAGAGATACATCGTTAAAAACTATCTCAAAAACTTCTTTATTATTTTCATTGCACTTGATTTTTTCTATGTGGGTGTCGACCTACTGACAAACTATAACAATCTTCCAGACTCGGCTAATTTACAGATATTATATGCCCTTTTTCAAGCGATGAATGCGGTCAATTATGTGCTACCACTTTCTATCGTTTTTGGTATGATTGTGACGCACTTTGCGATGATTAAATCCAATGAATTGATTTGTATGTATGCGTCAAGTATCAGTCAAAAAGCATTGGTAAGGCCATTTTTCTTTACCTCTTTGGTGTTAACAATTTTTTATGTGGGACTTAATACTACTGAGTTTGCTTATGCCTATGAATACAGTTCCAATTTGAAAAAATACAATCGAATTTCGACCAATTCTGAAGAGCTTTTTCTAAAACATAACAATCAGTATATCTACTTTAAAAAACTTGATCCCATGAAGCAAGTAGCCTATGATGTGAGTATTTTTGAAGTTAATGGCATTGATTTGACAAAAATTATTCGAGCCTCATCTGCGTATTTTGTCAAAAATCATTGGATATTAGAAGATGCCAATATCACCTATAAACCTGCCATTACTTCGTTAAATGATGCTGGATTTAGAAGCGAAAAAATCAATAAACTTCAAACTATGGAAGATTTTAAACCCAAAATCATGGACAATGTATACCAAAGTGAATATGCACTCTCCATCAGTGATGGCATGGATGCCTTAGCTTTTTTTAGCGCGCAAGGTGTCAATACCAATAAGATCAAAGCGACCCTTTTCTACCAACTCTTTTTCCCTTTTTTCGCACCTTTTTTGATTGTCATTTTATACTATAAAGCCCCTGTTATGAGCCGCTATTTTAATACTGCTCTCATCTCCTCTTCCTTTGCTTTTATAGCGCTTATTGTTTGGAGTGGACTTTTTTTACTCAGTCGTTTGAGTGCCAATGGTGTTTTATTCTCAGAAATAGGCATTTTATCGCCCATCATTATTCTCTCCTTTATGGGACTTTACTTTTACCATAAACGCTAATTTGAACGCTCTTTAATCATCTTTTTCTAAACTTTTTGCTAAAATAGATGAATTTCTATTATTATCACTAAGGTTTAAAATGGTTGATTTTTCCTCTTTGGCACAAAAATATGGCTCTCCTCTTTATGTTTATGATTTTGATGTCATAACTCAAAAATTTACAGTACTCAAAGAGGCTTTTAAAGCTCGAAAATCACTGATTTGTTTTGCAGCAAAAGCTAATTCTAATTTATCGGTTTTAAAACATATTGCAAAGCTTGGTGCAGGGTGTGATTGTGTTTCTATTGGAGAAGTCAAAAGAGCTTTACATGTAGGCATTCCCAAATATAAAATCATCTTTAGTGGCGTAGGCAAAAGAGATGACGAAATCGAAGAAGCTCTTAAAAATGATATTTTGATGATTAATCTTGAAAGCGAAGAAGAGATGGGTCGGGTGGAGATGATTGCACAAAAGTTAGGTGTGATTGCACGCATTAGTATCCGTGTCAATCCTAACATTGATGCTAAAACACATCCTTATATCTCCACAGGACTCCATGAAAATAAATTTGGGGTAGATATTGATAGTGCTAAACGGATGTATATTCATGCTAAAAATTCAACTTCTCTAGACCCAGTAGGCATTCATTTTCATATCGGTAGTCAAATAACTGAAGTAGAGCCTTTTAGAGAAGCTGCTTTGGTGTTGGCTAATTTAGTACGCAATCTTAAATCCCTCAAAATTGACATTAAGTTTTTTGATGTGGGTGGCGGTGTGGGTATCCAATACAAAGATGAAACGACCATTCCTTTATATGACTATGCGCAAGCTATTTTTAGTGCGCTTAGTGGTTTGGATGTGACCCTTGTGTGTGAACCGGGACGCTATTTGGTAGGAGATTGTGGATATTTTTTGACCCGTGTTTTATATGAAAAAAACAATGGATTTAAGCGGTTTGTGATTGTCGATGGCGCGATGAATGACCTTATCCGCCCTAGTTTGTATGGCGCGTACCATGAGATAGAAGTGTATGGAAAAGAAAATGCTCAAGAAACTTCATTGGCAGATGTTGTAGGCCCTATTTGCGAAAGTGGTGACTTTTTTGCGAAAAATATTGAACTTCCAAGCCTTGAACATGATGATTTACTTGTCGTTAAAAGCGCAGGAGCGTATGGGTTTACGATGAGTAGTAATTATAATAGCAGAAGTAGAGTGGCTGAAGTTGCACTTGAAGAAGGGGAAGACAGACTTATTCGTCAGCGAGAATCTTTTGAGGATTTAATCGCACTAGAGAGAAAATATCTATGAGTTATCTCATCGATGTACAAGGAACTCTCATTGATGATGTGCACAAAAAACCGATAGAAGGTGCGATTGATTTTATTGAAGCACTCAATGCCCAAAAAATTCCTTTTGTAGTTGTTACCAATAACACGAAAATTCCAAGCTTAGAGTTTCACCAATTTTTATGCAATTTAGGATTTAATATACCTAAAAACAATTATCTTGACCCTTTTATGGCGCTAGAAAAAGTCTTACATGTAAAGAACATTAAGAGTTTTGGCGCAGATGAATTTGTCAGCGTTATGGACAAAATGGGTTATGACCAAAATGCGCTAAAGCCTGAAGCTATCGTGATAGCGAGTAAAAAAGATTTTAGCTCTAATGATTACGCGTTGATGATAGAGAGTGTTTTAGGTGGTGCAAAGATTGTCGGAATGCATGCGACAAGCATTTATGCTAAAGATAAAAGGCGTTATCCTGGTGTGGGAGCTATCTTAGAGATGCTTTCTTATGCAACGGGCGCAAGTTACGAGGTGGTGGGTAAACCTAGTACGCTGTTTTATAATGAGGCGTTAAAGCTTTTAAATGCACAACAACAAACCCATGATTTTAGCGAAGTTACCATGATAAGCGATGATGCTATTGGCGATTTGGTTGGGGCTAAAAAACTGGGGATGAAGACGATTTTAGTACTCAGTGGCAAAGTGCAAAGCGAGGATGAAGTCTTACATGTAAGGACTTTTTTAGATAGCATTGTTTCACATATGGGTGCTTTAAAGGGATGAAAATGGAAGGAATTGATAAATATCGCAAAGAGATTGATCTTTTGGATGACCAGATTTTAAAATTGCTTAATGAACGGATGGAAAAAGTCAAAGAGATTGGTAGGCTTAAGCAAACAACAGGTACGGCAATTTATCGTCCTGAGAGAGAAAAAGAGATATTAGACCGCCTTAAATCACTTAATCAAGGCGCTTTAAATGCCCAAGCGATAGATGCTATTTTTTTAGAAGTGTTTGCGGTCAGTCGTAATTTAGAATTTCCTGAAAAGGTGGCTTATTTAGGGCCAGATGGAAGCTATACACATCAAGTTGCCGAGAGTCGCTTTGGTGCAATGGGCAATTATATAGGGCTTAGTTCCATTGAAGCGGTGTTTCATGTCCTTGAAAACGGTGAAGCAAAATATGGCGTCGTACCAGTAGAAAACAATACTGAGGGCGCAGTGGGAACGACACTGGATTGCCTTGGAAAGTTTAACTCGAAAATTGTAGCTGAGATTTATATGGACATCCACCACTCTTTTGCGACTGTTTGTGAGGATATTAAAAAAATAAAACGCGTCTATTCACATCCGCAAGGGTATAACCAATGCAGGCGATTTTTAGAAGAACATATGCTTTTAGGGGTTGAGTTTATCCCCACTAAATCGACAGCAGAAGCGGCACAAAAAGCGGTTAAAGATGAAGAATCTGCTGCCATTTGCTCGCATATTGCCGCGAAATTGGTGAATTTACCTATTTTATTTGGCAAGATTGAAGACAATATGGCAAACCAAACACGATTTATTATTCTCAGTGATTTTAAAAACAAAAAAGGGGTACATAATAAAACCTCAATTTTGGCAAAAACAGATGATAAACCCGGTGGTCTTGTGGAATTTTTACAAACCTTTCAATCACAAAAAGTCAATCTTACGAAGATTGAGTCTCGCCCAACCAAAGAGAGAGGTTTTCAGTCCATTTTTTATATGGATTTTGAGGGACACATTGATGATGAAAACATTCAAAGAGTGTTAGAAGAAAATAAAGACAGATACGATATTAAATGGCTTGGAAGCTATATTTGCGGAGGATGAGAGATGCAATTTAACGATGTTTTAGACAATTTAAAAATCTACGAAGCGGGTAAGCCTATCGAGCTTGTAGTACGAGAATATGGTATTGAAGCTAAAGATGTTATCAAACTTGCGAGCAATGAAAACCCAAGAGGTTGTAGCCCAAAAGTCATTGAAGCTGTGTGCAAAGAAGCTTCAAAAATGAACCTTTACCCTGATGACAGTATGTATGAACTTAAAGAAGCATTGGCTAAAAAGTTTAGTGTTAAAGAAGATAATGTCATTATTGGTGCAGGAAGTGACCAAGTCATCTCTTTTGCCGTTCATGCTAAAGTCAATGCAAAAAGTGCTGTTTTAATGGCAGGCATTACTTTTGCGATGTATGAGATTTACGCGGCGCAAACGGGGGCTAGGATTTTAAAAACTCCTGCATCCCAGCATAATTTGGCACAAATGCTTGAGATGTACAAAGCCAATCCTGATATTTCAGTCATCTTTCTATGTCTTCCTAACAATCCTTTGGGTGAGTGTTTAGATACCAAAGAAGTATACGCTTTTCTTGACCAAATTAGCCCTGAAACATTGGTGATTATCGATGGAGCTTATCAAGAGTATGCAAGTTTTAAAGACCCAGCCAAAAAAATAGTTCCGAGTGAAATCATTGCTAAGTATCCCAATACGATTTATCTAGGGACTTTTTCCAAAGCTTATGGATTGGGAGGAATGCGTTGTGGTTATGGTATTGCTCAGTCTGAAATGATTAAAGCGCTTCTTAAACTTCGCGCTCCTTTTAACATTACTAATCTTACACTCAAAGCGGCGATTGTTGCCCTTAGTGATGAAGCGTTTGTGCAAAATTCTCTGAAAGAAAACTTTGAGCAGATGAAAGTTTACGAAGCTTTTGCGAAATCGTTAGGATTTGAGTTTATATCAAGTTATACCAATTTTATCACACTAGAATTTGATGCGTCGAAAAATTCTTCCCTCATTGCGCAAAAACTGATGGAAAAGGGTATAATCGTAAGAAATTTAGGGGCTTATGGGATGAATGCTATTCGCGTAACGATTGGTACACCAGAGCAAAATGTGCGCTTTTTTGAACTGTTTAAAACAGTCTATATGTAAGAAAAGAGAAGCATAAATGGAGTTAAAAACACTTTTAAATCAGATAGCGACTTTATTACAAAACTTAGCACTGCGTCAAAAAATTGTTGCTGCAGTTTCGATTGCGGTATTGATTGGTTTTTTGGTGTTTTTAACACTCTATAAAAATTCTAATTCGAGCATTGCCAATGGGTATAGTGTTCTTTTTGAAAACACAACCGCAGGGGATTCTGCACTTATCTTACAACAACTTGAAAAAGATAAAATTCCTTATAAAATCTTAAATGAAGGGACTATCGCAGTTCCCTCTAACATCGTTTATAAAGAGAGAATTGCTATCGCAGCTTTGGGGATTCCAAAAAACAGCAAAGTTGGTTTTGAGATTTTTGATAAAGCGGAGTTTGGTGCTACCGATTTTGAGCAAAAGATAAAATATATTAGAGCACTTGAGGGCGAACTTGCTAGAACGATTGAGGGTCTAGGTCCAATTTCAAATGCAAGTGTACATATCGCCGTTCCAAAAGAGACAGTGTTTGCTCAAAAACAAGCCTCTTCAACTGCTTCTATCGTCCTTAATATCCGCCCTAACATGACCTTAGGATTGAAACAAATCGTAGGTATTAAAAATCTTGTGGCAGCTTCAGTCGCCAATCTCTCAGCAGAGAGTGTCTCTATCGTGAACCAAGATGGAGAACCTTTGGGTGATCAAGAGAGTGGTGTCTTTCAAGGTGAATTAGTTAAAACTCAAATTCGCTATAAAAAAGAGTTTGAAAATAATTTTGAGCAAAAAATCATGCAAGTTTTAGCCCCTGTTATTGGTGGTGTAGATAAAGTGAATGCTAAGGTAGCTATTGATTTTGATTTTTCTCAACAAGATTTTGTGAGCGAGATTTATGACCCAAACTCTGTTCCTAGAAGTGAGCAGAGTGTTGAAGAAAAAAGAGAAGGGAAAGAGCCTCAAGATGTAGGCGGTGTTCCAGGAGCCATAAGTAACATAGGTCCTGTACAAGGACTTGAGAGCAATAAGAAAAGTGAAACTTATCAAAAAAGTTCGACAACAACTAATTATGAAATTTCTAAAAAAGTGGTTAATTCAAAAGATGAATTTGCTAAGATAAAAAGACTTACTGTTGCTGTGGTTGTTGATGGAAATTATAAATATGGTGTTGATAGTGATGGCAAAAAAAAGAGTGAATTAGAGTACTTTCCCCTTTCCAAAGAGCAAGTGGATTCTATTCGTGATGTAGTTAAACAAACCGTTGGTTTTAATCCTGCTAGAGGTGATGAAGTAACGGTGAGTAATCTTGAGTTTAAGCCACTTCAAGGCGATGGTAAGGCTGCACCAACCAAAGATTTTATGGACAAAATGTCTAATTATGTTTCGCCTTTATTTCCATTGTTGAAATATCTACTTGTGGCTGGATTATTATTTATCTTCTATAAAAAAGTCATCATTCCATTTAGTCAAAAAATGGTGGAAAATAAAGTAGAAGATTTTGAAGAAGAAATCGAAGAAATCAGGGCAGAAGAAGATGGTGCTGAGGATACGCTTGAAAAATTCAGACAAGCTCGCAAAAAAGTGGAAGATCAATTGGGCATTGGTAAAGACTTTAACGAAGATGCCCTTAAATATGATGTATTATTAGAAAAGCTCAAACATCTAGCAGAGCAGAAAAGTGAAGAATTTTCAGGATTATTGCAATCCATGATACGCAATGAAAGCGACTATGATATTAAAAATAGTACTTCTAAGGATATTACATGAGTACGAAATTAAGTGAAGAGCAAAAAACACTTTACAATGAACTCACTATGGCCGAAAAAGCAGCTATTCTTCTTATACAACTAGGAGAAGATTCGACTGCTAACCTTTTTTCACATATGGAAATTGATGTGGTAACTGAAATCTCAAAATATATTGCGACAGCTAAAAATATTGATAAATCAGTAGCCAATGCTGTATTAGAAGAGTTTTATGTTATCTTGCAATCTAACCAGTACATTAGAAGTGGTGGTATGGAGTATGCTAAAGAGATTTTATACCGAACATTTGGTGCTGAGGGCGCACAAAAAATTCTTGATAAACTTTCAAAATCAATGGAAAATACCCAAAGCTTTGGCTATCTTTCACAAATTAAACCACAGCAATTGGGTGACTTCATCATTAATGAGCATCCTCAAACCGTAGCATTGATTTTAGCCCACATGGATCCAACGAGTGCGGCGGAAACACTTTCTTTCTTCCCAGATCAACTTAGAAGTGAAGTTACCATCAGAATGGCAAATTTGGGTGAAATATCACCTTCAGTTGTCAAAAGAGTCTCAGCAGTACTTGAAAATAAACTAGAATCACTCACTTCGTATAAAGTAGAAGTGGGAGGTCCAAGAGCGGTTGCTGAAATCCTTAATAGATTAGGTCAAAAGGCTTCCAAAACAACCATTGCCTATATTGAACAAGCTGATGAAAAACTAGCATCTATCATCAAAGATATGATGTTTACATTTGAAGATATCATGAAGCTTGATGGCAATGCAGTACGAGAAATCCTCAAAGTAGCCGATAAAAAGGATCTTATGGTAGCACTCAAAGGCTCAGGCGATGATTTGCGTAGAAAGTTTATGGACAATATGTCTCAAAGAGCGCAAGATGCCTTTTTAGAGGAGATGAATTTCTTGGGAGCAGTCAGAGTTAAAGATGTAGAAGAAGCACAACGAAAAATCGTTGAAGTGGTACAAAAGCTTGCTGAACAAGGTATCATGCAAATTGGTGAAGCCGAAGAGATGGTTAACTAATGGAACATAACATTATCAACAAAGAAAAAGTAGAAGAGCACTCTGTTCAGAAATACCGATTTAAGGTGATAGGAAGTAATTTAGCGGATATGCAAGATTCTTTACATGTAGAGGAGCAATATAACGATGAAAATAGTCTTATTGCCGATGTAAAGCCGATATTTGAAGAAATCTCTCATGTGGCAAGATTAGAAGAAGGACAAAATCAGTTTATTGAAGAGTTGTTGCGTAAAACAGATGAGCTCTCTTCTAATGTCATCAAACTTCAGATACAAATAGAAAAACAAGAGCAAGACTTTAACAACAGACTCAGTGATGAAGTCACAAGAGAAAGAGACAGTGCCTATAAAGAGGGCTATCAAAAAGCTAAAGAAGAATCTGAAGTTCTAGCCCAAGAGATGAAGTCTCGCTATCTAAAATCTATTTCTGGATTGGATGACTTGTATAAAAAAATGGAGGGAGTATTTGCTAAATTAGAAGCAGATATGAGTGCCACTGCCTTTGAAATAGCCAAAGAAGTCATCAAAAAAGAAGTTAAAGATTCAAGTGCTTCAATCGCCATTTCACTCTCAAAAGAACTTTTAAAAGACATTAAAGATGCTACAAAGGTTGAACTAAGAGTCAATCCAAAAGACTTAGAAGAACTCAAAGAAGTGTACCTTAAAGATGAAAAAATTAAGGTCACAGCAGATGATTCTATCACGCTTGGTGGTGTTGTGATTCTAAGTGATGTCGGTAATTTGGATGGAAATTTGGCGATGCGTTTGGAAAAAGTAAAATATCTAATACAAGAAAATTAAAACGAGCCAAAATGAAAAAAATTAATGAACAATCAATTGAAGAACTCAACATTTATTGCGACACAATTCGAAAAAAAATTATTCAAACAGTGAGTAAAAATGGTGGACATCTTAGCAGTAATGTAGGAGCAGTAGAGCTTATTGTTGCAATGCACTATGTTTTTGATATAGAAAATGACCCTTTTATTTTTGATGTCAGCCATCAATCCTATACCCACAAATTAATCACAGATAGGTGGGATAATTTTGATTCACTTCGTGAATTCAATGGCATTAGTGGCTATACAAGACCTGATGAATCACCTTATGATTATTTTGTAGCAGGGCATAGTTCTACTTCAATTTCACTAGCTGTGGGTGCGGCAAAGGCTATTGCCTTAAAAAAAGAACAATCAACAAGAGTTCCTATTGCACTTATTGGAGATGGATCTTTGAGTGCAGGAATGGTTTATGAGGCACTCAATGAATTGGGTGATAGAAGATATCCTGTCGTTATTCTTCTTAATGATAACAAGATGAGTATTTCAAAACCTATTGGTGCGATTAGTAAATTTTTATCCCAAGCAATGGCGGGAAATTTTTACCAAAAAATAAAAAAAATAACTGAACAGATATTGCAATATTTACCAGAGAGTGCCACTTATATGGCGAAAAAATTTGAGGAAAGCCTTAAACTTATTACGCCTGGAATGTTGTTTGAGGAGTTGGGTGTTGATTATATTGGACCTATTGATGGACATAATTTAGAGAGTCTTATTAAAGCAATGCAAGCAGCTAAGAATCTTAAAAAACCTGTTATTATTCATGCCCAAACACTCAAAGGTAAAGGCTATGAAATGGCTGAGGGGTACTATGAAAAATGGCATGGTGTAGGACCTTTTGATGTAGCCAGTGGAGAGGCGATTAAAAATGGCGCTTCAAAAAATGCAACTGCGATGTATAGTGAGGCTTTGTTAGCATTAGCTCGAAAATATGAAAATGTCGTTGGTGTTACAGCAGCAATGCCTAGTGGTACAGGGTTAAGTAAATTGATACAACTCTATCCTAATCGTTTTTGGGATGTTGCTATTGCTGAACAACATGCTGTAACTTCAATGTGTGCGATGGCAAAAGAGGGCTTTAAGCCTTTTATTACGATTTATTCCACCTTTTTACAAAGAGCCTATGATCAAATTATCCATGATGCGTGTATTATGAATTTGGATGTTGTCTTTGCGATTGATCGTGCTGGCATCGTGGGAGAAGATGGAGAAACACATCAAGGCGCTTTTGATATTTCATTTTTAAGTGCTATTCCTAATATGTCATTGATGGCACCAAGAGATGAAAAGGAATGCATGAAGCACTAAATTATGCGTATTTTCACAAAGGACCATTGGCAATTAGGTATCCAAGAGGCTCTTTTTATGATTGTTCTGATTTTGAATCTACTCCTTTTATCTACGGTAAAGCGCAAGTGCTTCAAGAAGGAAGTAACGATATATTATTATTGGGATATGGTAATGGTGTTGGAAAAGCCATAGAGTGTTCTCATATTCTTAAAG
>JAQWCT010000075.1 GCA_028705785.1 Sulfurospirillaceae bacterium
CTCGGACGAGGTGCGCATCAATTTGCGATGGCGGTTATCTTGGTTGATACCAATATCGATAAAAAAATCATCGCACAGCTCAATAAACTTGAGACTTGTGTTTGGGTAGAGTACGCTGTCTTATAAATAAGGAAAAGAGATGCTAAGAGAAAAATTTACACCTATTTGTTTTTTATCTTCATTAGGTGCAGGGGGATTATCCATCTCATTTTTTATGTATTTGATGTTTATGATTCCTCACAAAGGTATTCCGATGACTACCTTTGAATTTTTTTACCCTGCTCTTGTAAAGGGCGATTGGCTCTCTTTTGTGAGTGCTTTGAGTGCGATAGCTATTCTTGTATTTGCCTATTTCCATTTCACTCTTTTGGTGTGGAATATCAAACAATTTAATCTGTATAAAAAAACGCCAGCCTACACGCAAATGCGCTCATCTAATGCCGAAGTAACCCTGATGGCAATTCCTTTAACGCTGAGCATGAGCATCAATGTATGCTTTGTCCTAGGCGCTTTATTTGTTCCGAAATTGTGGAGCGTGGTGGAGTATTTATTTCCTCTTGCTATTATGGGTTTTGGAATTGCTGGGTATTATGCTTTGCAATTATTTATCCGCTATTTTTCAAGGCTTATCATTAAAGGTGATTTTGACTTTGCTAGTAACAACAATCTGTCTCAGATGATTTCTATCTTCACTTTTTCAATGATAGCCGTTGGGTTTGCCGCCCCTGGTGCGATGAGTCAGTATTTGGCGGTAAATGCCATCGGTATCTTTGCGGCAATTTTCTTTAGTATGATTGCGCTCTTACTTCTTTTTATCAAACTTATCTTTGGATTTAATACTATTTTAAAGCAAGGTATTTCTAAAGAAGCAAGTCCGACTTTGTGGATTATGATACCTATTTTGACATTGTTAGGAATTACTTATATTCGTATTAGCTTTGGGCTTGACCATCATTTTGACCAAAAATTGGTCTCTTCTTCTCTCTTTACTTTTACCAGTGCCATTCTTTCCCTGGAAGTTATTTTTGGAATTATTGGCTATAAAGTGATGAAAGAGATTGGATATTTTGAAGAATTTGTAGAATCTGAAAATAGATCTCCTGTGAGTTTTGCGCTCATTTGCCCCGGTGTTGCTCTGATGGTTTTTGGTATGTTTTTTATCCACTTTGGTCTTCATGCCAATGGTGTCGTAGAAAAAAATTCTTTAGTCTATTTTATCGTTATGCTTCCTTTTGTCTTTATACAATATAAAACAGTCCGCTATTTTTTCAAACTTAAAAAGAAGTTTTTTTAAAGTATATATAAAATATTGTCCTTAATTTTCAGTAATTATCAAAAAATTGCTCCATATTGGGTATCATAACTCCCTATATATAGGAGGTATTGGTATGAAAATTTCTTTGTTATTACTTTTTGTGATAACTCTTCTTTTCCCGCAAGAGAGCATAAGCCTTGCCCAAGCTATTCAAAAAGTTAAAAAAAATAATATTGAAATTAACATTGCTAAATTTGATGAAGAAATTAAAACCCTTGAACATCGTGTGGCACTAGGTCAAAATTATGGTAGTTTAGACTTAAGGCAAACAGCGATTCGCTCAAATGATGCAGGGAATATCTTTGGTTATAAACTTCAATCAAGAGAAGCAACCTTTGGTGATTTTGGTTTTTCTCAGTTCAATCAAGCCAACCCCAATATCTTACATGTAATGCCAGATGATTTAAACTATCCAAAAGATAGAAACTTTTTTCAAACACAACTCGAGTACACTATCCCTCTTTATACGGGTGGAAAATTAGAGCAGTACGGTAAGATTACGAAAGCTTTACAACAGTTGAGTACCCTTGAGAAAGAAGCGTTAAGTCACCAAAAAATTTATGAAGTTAAAAAAAGTTTTTACACTATTGCCTTACTCGATACTTTTATTTATAACCTCAAACGCATTGAGGCCAATGTAGGCAAACTCGAATCCATGACGCACGAGATGATTAAAGAAGGATATGCCAAAAAGGTTGATTTACTTGAAGTGGAAGTTAAAGCTTCCGATATTAATCGCCTGATTCATCAAGCTGAGGCTAATCGAGTCTTGTTGTACCATTTTCTCTCATTTTTACTCAACGAAGAAGTGACCGCTATCACTGGTGTGGAAGAAGATGCTTTACATGTAAGCAAAGAAGTGGATTCGATTTTGGAGCATAACTTAGAGATTCAAAAAGCACAAAAAGGGCTTGAAATAAGCCAAATGAACATAGCCCTTCAAGAAAGTGCTTTTTTACCTACTGTAGGCGCTTTTGCACAGTATGGAAGCAGCGACGATAAACCTTTCAATGACTTTGCCAAACATGAGGCTTATACAGTGGGAATGCAGGTCAAATGGAATCTTTTTAATGGGGGCATTGATAAAAACAATGTTGAAAAAGCAAGGGTTGAAAACCTTAAAGCCTCCCAGCAACTACTCCTTGCGCAAAAAGGAATGGCTTTACATGTAAGGGAAATTCAAACCCAAATGCAAAGCCAAGAATTTGAGATACAAAGCCTTAAAAAAGAGGTCGAGTTGGCGCGGGTGATTTATGAAAATTACCTAGGTCGTTATGGTGAAAAATTGGTTTCGATGAATGATGTGGTGATCAAACAATCCGAAGAGATAGCCAAAGTTTTAAAACTTAAAGAGATGCAAAACAGTCGAAATGAGAAAATTTTTGAGCTCGAAAAATTAGCCAGTGGGGAAATGCAGTGAAAAAATTACAAGTAGGATTTTGGATAGTAGCACTTTTGTTTCAACACAGTTATGGTGCAAGTTTTACCCTCAGCGGTAGTGTCGTTTCTGATAACCAAAAGATGATGAGTAGCCGTTACATGGGTTTTGTCAAAGAGGTTTTTGTAGGTGAGGGCGATGTGGTTAAAAAGGGTGATTTGCTCTATGTCATCGACTCTAAAGAGATAGATACTGCTCTTTCTCAAGCAGAACTTAGCATCGCCCAAGCAGAACTTTCTTCTCAAATGTATGAAAATCAACACAATAATATCAACCTCAATTTAGAGCGACACAAAAGACTTTTAGCCAAAGATATGGTTTCTAAGTTCGAAGTTGAAAACCTTGAACTCTCAGAACAAAACATTAAAACCATGTTAGAAATTTCCAAAAAACAAGTCCTTCAAGCCAAACAAAAAAAACAAGAAGTTCTCTCTTCTTACCAATATCTCAAAGTCAAAGCGCCCAATGACAGTGTGGTGATCGCTAAAAATATTAAAGTAGGCGAGATGGCAATGCCCGGCGTTGCCTCTTTTGTACTCTCCGATTTGGGAAGTTTGAAAATCGTCACGGAGATTTCGGAGAGTAATCTTAAAGATATCGCTCTTGGAAAAGCTGTTTTAGTTGAAATCCCTTCCATTGCCTTACAATCCAAAGGTGTAATTGAGTCCATCATCCCCAGCTCCAATCCTCAAACCCATACCTTTAAAGTCAAAATAAAATTTGAACAAAAAGATAGTGTGGTGTATCCAGGAATGTACGCTGTGGTTATTTTTGGTGAGCAATCGCAATGATTAAGCGATACAAAGAAAGATACCTTGCAGGGTATCTCGCACGCGTTTTTTTACACAATCCTTTGACCATGGTTATCGGAGTTACGCTTATCGTTTTGGGTATTGTAGCACTCCTGATGATGCCACGAGAAGAAGACCCTCAAATTTCTATTAGTGGGGGAACGATTATTATTTCACTTCCAGGGGCGAGTGCTGATGAGGTTGAAAAAGTCATCGTTAAGCCTCTTGAGAGGCGTATCAAAGAGATAAAAGGGGTTGAGCATATCTACGGTGTTTCAAGTGATAGTGTGGGCATAGTCAATGTCATGTACTACATCGGAGAAAATAGAGAAGCCTCAAATCTCAAACTCTACGATAAAGTCATGCAAAACATGGACCAACTCCCACAAGGGGCACTTCAACCTCTTGTTCGGCCATTTGACATTGACATCGACATACCCGTTCTTTCCATTGCTTTTTACGCCAAAGATGCTTTACATGTAAAGAATGTTGAACTCTATAAAAAGATAGAAGAACTGCGCAATGAGTTTGGCAATATCCCTAATGTCGCCAAAACAGAGCTCAAAGGGGAATTTAAAGAGCAGTTTAATGTGGAAGTGGATTTAGGAAAACTCGCTAGTTTTGGGCTTTCTATGGGACAAATTGCACAATCTTTAAAGTCACTCTCATCAAGTGTACCAAATATTAACAACAAAACCAATGATGGAAAACTGGTCATTTTTGGCATTAAAAATGCTATTGAAAAAGTCGAAGACATTGAAAATCTTATTGTTTCTCGCTCCTTTGGCTCATCTATTTATCTACGAGATGTGGCAAAAATCACCCAAAGTTATGATATCCAAAATCTTAAAAGTGCCGAAATATCCTACAGAGAAAATGGCATCTTAGGCGAGGCAAGAGAACAAATCACTTTAAGTGTTTCCAAACTCAAAGGCTCTAATGCTGTCGTTATTGCGGAGGATGTTTTAAAAAGAGTCGAAGCACACAAAGCGAGTTTAGATAAGGCGGGCATTGGTTATATTGTAACACGAAATTATGGTGAGAGAGCCAATAGTGCGGTCAATGAATTGGTCTTTCATCTTCTTATCTCTGTTGTTATCATCGCGCTTTTATTGATTGTAGTATTGGGATGGAGGGAAGGGCTTATCGTTACTTTAACGGTTCCTGCCATTTTGGCGATTACGATTTTTATTGCGTATATTAGTGGTCAGACGATAAATCGTATCACGCTTTTTGCCTTTTTACTGAGTCTTGGGCTTTTGGTCGATGATGTCATCGTGGTCATTGAAAACATCCATAGACACTTGCATGATAAGGCATCGAAAGACAAAGAAATGGATGAGATTTTAATCGAAGCAACCGATGAGATAGGCGCTCCAACGAACATTGCCACTATTGCGATTATTCTTACGATGGTGCCGATGGCGTTTGTGGGGCAGATGATGGGAGAGTTTATGAAGCCCATTCCACTCAATGTTCCAGTCGCTCTTTTATCTTCACTGCTCATCGCCTATATCTTTACTCCATTTTTAGCACGCAAATTTTTGAAAAAACCAAACCATAAAGAGGAGGTCTAAAATGGAAAAATTTGAACACTTTATCTATGCCATTTTGATGTCACCCTCTAAAAAGAAGTTGGTTTTGCTTATCACTTTACTAGCATTTATCGCTTCTTTATTCATGTTTCCTACTCACATGGTCTTAGCTAAAATGCTTCCAGGAAAAAGTACCGATACTTTTTCCATCTACATCGACTTACCCAATGGTAGTTCTGCGGTGGAGACTAAAAAGGTTAATGCCTGTGTGGTGAGTATCTTACAAAAAGAAAAAGAGATTCAAAATATTGAGATTTTTAGTGGCATGGGCTCACCCCTTGATTATGCAGGACTGGTGAAGGGCTCTGGCTTTAAGATGGGCGAACATGTCAGTGAAATCGTGGTTAATCTCTCTAGTATTCATACCAGAGATGAAGCCTCTTTTATGATGGTACATCGCCTTCGCCCTTTGATACAACAAACATGTGAGCCTCTTAAAATGGGCACAAGCATTAAAATGACAGAACAACCTGCAGGTCCTCCAACACTTTCTGCTATTGTCATTGAGTTGTATGGCAAAGATGACCACGCGCTTTCTGCCTTAGCGCAAGAGGTAAAAAACATTGTGTCGAAGACTAAGAATTTGGTGGATGTGGATAT
Organism: Sulfurospirillaceae bacterium; assembly: GCA_028705785.1. GTDB lineage: Bacteria > Campylobacterota > Campylobacteria > Campylobacterales > Sulfurospirillaceae > Sulfurospirillum. The sequence goes on from JAQWCT010000075.1 coordinate 5,740, forward strand.
TTTGGGCGATGATATTTATAAAAAATTTGAACTCATTGTTGATAAAGAGAAGATTATTCGCTCATCCCTTAGTATCGCCAATGTCAATGAGATTTTGTATCTCTCTTTTGAGGGGATGCAAATAGCGCATAAAAACAGTGAAAATTCTCCCTCTCAAATTCCTATATTTTTAGTGTTGAGTGACAAAAGCAAAAATATCAACCATTTTTCCAAAGAGGAGTTGGTTGCCAAACTCACCGCCGTTAAACTACTCAATGAGCAAGGAATGATGGTTCCCCTCAATGAATTGGTCAGTGTTCAAGAAGTCGATTCGACGCCTACGGTGATGTCTAAAAACTTACAACGCATGGTGAGTATCGTCGCGGAAACCGATTTGGTGTCACAAGTTTATCCCTTATTGGATGCGAGGTCGGCTATCAAAGAAAAATTGAGCGAACAATTTGAGATTAACAATAGTCATCTATTTGATTTGGAACTCAAAGATAAGAAGAGCGGAGAAGTCTTTACCCTTGTTTGGGATGGCGAGATGAAAGTCACGATGGATACTTTTAGGGATTTGGGCGCTGCTTTTATCGCAGCACTGGTGCTTATCTTTTTGTTGATGGTGATTTATTATAAGAGTTATGCGATTGCTGGGATTATTCTTTTGGGGAGTTTTCTTTCCATTATTGGCGTTATTTTTGGGCATTGGATTATGGATATATTTACCAAAGAGACCTTTTTTCTCACCGCAACTTCTTTGATAGGTTTTATCTCTTTGATGGGGATTAGTTCACGAAATTCACTGCTATTGATAGACTTTAGCCTCTCATTGATGAAAGAGGGCGTTGATAAACAAAAAGCGATAGCCAATGCGACGGCAACAAGAGCAAAGCCCATCTTTTTAACCGCGGCTGCGATTATTTTGGCGAGTACTTTGTTGGCATCAGATCCTATTTTTGGGGGGTTGGGTGTTGCATTGATCTTTGGAACAATTGCGGCGGTTATCGTCTCTTTAATCGTGGTGCCAGTCTTGATGGACAAGGCAAAAGCAATACATTAATCTTTACATGTAAGAAGATAAGGAGCTTATCTTCTTACAAAAAATAATCTCTTCGTCACGACATAAAACTTCATCATCTTATAGGCAAAATAACGCTTATTAGCAAAACGAAACTTCGCATAATGCCTATCCTTTAAACAATCAAAAACCTCTTCTAAAGCTAACTTCTCACACACACTTAGATTGGTCATACCGCTTCCTTTTGCCCGTCAGTTATCTTGCGTACCAGTCTTACTATATCTTCATCTTTAAGCGCCCCTAACATATTGAAAACCACAGGAATTGCCAATGGTGCACTACTACCAAGTCTCCACTCTTGGTAGGTACGCATTGAAATGCCAAAGTTTTCTGCCATCTTTTTTTGAGAAATCTTTTTTCCAAGATGTTCTGCTTCAATAGCATTATGCAAAAGATTAATGATGTCGTTTGTTTTCATTGCGAGATTGTAGTTTAAAATGTATTAAATGTAAATTAAATTGTATAAATTACACCAATAAATTTATATAATAGACAATATTTAAGTTAAAACATCTTTTTAAAAGAATTTAAATAACATAAAAACAGTCTATTTATACAATATTATGTATAAAAATGAGTGATTGTTTCTCTGAGTGATTTTGGGTATAATGGCACAAATTAAAATTTAGGAGAAATTAATGGCCTCTATCGGAATGGGCGATTTAAAAAAAGGTTTAAAAATAGAACTCAATGGCGTTCCTTATAAAATCGTAGAATACCAACATGTCAAACCAGGTAAAGGTGCGGCATTTGTACGCTGTAAAATCAAATCTTTTGCAAACGGAAAAGTCATTGAAAAAACTTTCCATGCAGGTGATAAATGCGAAACTCCAAATCTTGAAGATAAAGTCATGCAGTTTTTATATGATGATGGTGATTTTTTACAATTTATGGACAGCGTTAGCTACGAGCAAATTGCTCTTACGAGAGACCAAGTAGGCGATGCGGCTGATTGGATTATCGATGGTATGAATGTGGATATGCTTTTCCATAATGGCAACCCAATTGGTGTTGATGCACCAGCAGTCGTTGAACTTAAAATCGTAGAAACACCACCAAACTTCAAAGGTGACTCACAAGGCGGCAAAAAACCAGCCAAACTTGAGAGCGGTGCTACGGTTCAAATCCCTTTCCATGTCCTCGAAGGCGATACCATTCGTGTCGATACAGTTCGTGGCGAATACTTAGAAAAAGTAAAATAACCCTATGCCAAGAGTCCTCCTCCCTTTAGCCACTGGCTTTGAAGAGATTGAAGCTATCACGATAGTCGATATTTTACGACGAGCTGGTGTTGAAGTGGTGATGGGCTCACTTGAGGGCTTACATGTAAAGGGTGCGCATGGCATAGTAGTCATAGCAGACACCCTTTTGTGTGAGCTTGAAAGCAAAGACTTCGATATGATAGTTCTCCCCGGAGGACTTCCAGGGGCGACTAATCTGGCTAAAGATACCAAAGTTTTAGCCTTGCTTCAAGACTTTGATAAAGACAAAAAACACATCGCTGCAATTTGCGCTGCCCCTTTGGCGTTAAAAAGTGCAGGTGTGCTCAAAAATCACTACACTTGTTTTCCCTCATTTGAAAAACATATCGCACATCAAGGCTATAGTGACAAATTAAGCGTTGTGTGTGATGCCAATATCACGACTTCTAAAGGACCAAGTACTGCCATGGTGTTTTCGCTTAAACTGGTTGAAATACTATGCGGTCAAGACATGGTTCAAAAACTTCAAAAAGAGTTACTTTTAGTATCATAACTTCTCCATTTATTTTGAATTGAAATTATAAGATAAAGCTTTTTAGTTTTATCATTGTATAATGCCAAAATTTTTCAAGGACATGGTTATGACAATAACAACGATAAAAAGTAAGCTGACCTTGCTTTTGGTTATTTTAGTTTTAGGGTTTAGTGTTTTAGGCTATGAGATGCTAAAAACAGCTAATGATGGTAAAATGACAGCTATTCGATTGGCAACGATTGGTAAGCTTGAATCGCATGTGACGGCCTGTATGATGGAACTTCGGGGATTTCAGCTTTTAGGTAATCCTGAAAAGCTAAAAGGTTTTGAAACACATTACAATGAGACTCTTGCAAATCTCGATAGACTTTTACCCATTTTGCTTTCTTCCAAAAATCAAGAGCTTTTGAAAAAGCTTCAAATTGACATCAAAAAGTGGTATGAACTCAATATCCCACGGATTGAAATTTTAAAGAAATATGGCCTTAAAGTGAATGATCCTTTATTAGCAACAGAGCATAAAGCGGAATATGATACCCTTTCTTCTTTAACAAAGCAATCAGCGATAATGTTTGATAGTCTTGAAGATGAGATCAATGAATTTGCGCAAAGTGTTCAAGAGCGAAACTTTGAACGCTTGGATAACGATAAATTGATAGCTGAGGTAACCCTCGGTCTAGTTTCTCTTTTTACATTGATTTTTTGCATCGGCATCATGCGCTCTATCCAAGCATCGGTTTTTAAAGCTAAAGAAGGTATCGAGTACATCCGTCAGAATAAAGCTTTACATGTAAAGCTTGAAATAGGCTCTAAAGATGAGATGAATGACATCGCACAAATGCAAAATATGCTTCTAAGTGATATTAATACAGCAATTATCGGAGCTAAGAGCAATGCTCATGAAAATGCTTCAGTCGCCGAAGAACTCTCATCTACGAGTTTACAAATCGGTAAAAGAGCAGAAGAAGAAGCGAGTGTCGTTTTTGCCACAACCCGCGATGCTGAAGTTGTCGCAAAAGAGATTAATGAGGCGAGTATTCAGGCTCAAAAAGTTAAAGAAGTGACAACGATGGCGCAAAAAAGTCTTTCCATCGCACAAGATTTACTTGAAGAAACTATTGCTCAGCTTAACCAAACCGCACAAGCAGAAGCTGCTATTAATGAGCGACTTAACCATCTCTCAGGAGAAGCGCAACAAGTACGAACTGTATTAGATGTTATCGGTGATATCGCAGACCAAACCAATCTTTTAGCGCTTAACGCTGCTATTGAAGCTGCCCGTGCAGGAGAGCATGGAAGAGGATTTGCCGTTGTAGCAGATGAAGTACGAAAATTGGCAGAGCGAACCCAAAAAAGTCTTGTCGATACGAATGCTACCGTTAATGTTATCGTTCAATCCATTGGTGATATTAGTGGGGAGATGAATGGTAACGCTAAACGCATCAATGAACTGACAGAATTTTCAACCAAAGTCACAACTCAAACCAATGATGCCGTTGCTATGTTAGCACAAAGTGTTGAAGCAACCGATGAAGTCGTTGCCAAAGCCAAAGCCAATGTTATATTAATCAAAACAGCCGTTATCGAGAAGATAAGTACAATCAACGAACTCTCCAGCTCTAATGCTAGAAGTGTTGAAGAGATAGCCGCTGCGGCTGAGCATCTCTCAAAGCTTGCAGGCACACTAAGCAACACACTTTCACAATTTAAAACCGCTTAAATTCCTTACATGTAAAGAGCCTTTGGCTCTTTACATGTTTTCTTAAAAGTAAAAACACAAGAGCTTTTTTCCGTATCATTGCTTGATTTAAATCATGCTTATTTTGAAAACCTTACGCTAGAATAAATAAAAAAGAGGTTTTTTATGTTACCTACTACCATCAAGGGTAAATTAACGGCTTTATTGGTCGTTTTGGCTTCAGGTTTTGGTATTTTAGTTTATCAAACTATTGCGGAAGGCCATGATGCAAAAGCAACCGCTACGCGTTTGTGGATTATAGGGCAA
>JAQWCT010000076.1 GCA_028705785.1 Sulfurospirillaceae bacterium
TTTATTGTTTATTCATATGAAAATTTGCAAACAAAAAAAATTGAGCCAAAGATGGTTTATGCCAAATACTTTAAAGATTGGGATTGGATTATTGTCTCTAACATCTATTTAGAAGAAGTCGAGAATAAGGTCTTATCACAAAAAGGAAAGATTGATGCTGATATCACGGCATTGGTATTGGAGCTTTTAATTTTTGGTGTTATCATGGTGATTATTGTATTTTGTTTTATTTATATGATGCTAGGGCGAATTGTCAATCGTCCTTTGGATTCATTAACACAAAAAGCCGCAGACTTAGCAAGAGGTGAGGGCGACCTTACATGTAAGCTTGAAGTAAGTGGGCAAGACGAAATCGGTAAAGCCGCCACTCAAATTAACTATTTTATTGAAAAAGTCCATCATACGATTGCCTCTGCTAAACTTGCAAGTAGCGAAAATGCAATGCTGTCCAATAAACTTTCTCACACCTCAAATGAAATCAGTAAAAGAGTAGAACAATCAACCCTGATTATCAATGAAGCCACCCATATCTCACAAAATCTTAGACATGAGATAGAAGATTCAGTCATAGAAGCAAAGCGCTCTAAAGTTGAAATCGCCAAAGCCAATGCAAACCTTAAAAGTGCCGCACAAGAGATTATCTCGTTAGGACAAGAGGTTGAAACCAGTGCAAGAACTGAGATGGAGTTAGCAAGTCGTATGAGACAACTGAGCCAAGATGCTACGCAAGTTAAAGAAGTCTTAACGGTTATCAGCGATATCGCAGACCAAACCAATCTTTTAGCGCTCAATGCTGCCATTGAAGCTGCAAGAGCAGGGGAACATGGGCGAGGATTTGCTGTGGTGGCTGATGAAGTACGAAAATTGGCTGAACGAACACAAAAAAGTCTGACTGAAATCAATGCAACCATCAATGTTATCGTCCAATCCATCGTTGACTCAGGAGAGCAGATGAATGTCAATTCTGAGCAAGTACAAGAATTAACACATAAAGCGCAAATCGTAGAAGAAAAGATTAAAGAGACAACACGCATTATGGAAATGGCAACGACAATGAGCGATAAAACAGTGGAAGATTATGTCAATACTGAAAAAAGCATTGATGTGATTGTGGAAAAGATTGAACGAATCAACACGCTCTCTCGCAGTAATGCGCAAAGCTTAGATGAGATTGTGACGGCAAGTCAAGATTTGAATAGCATGACCGAAAAACTCAATGTTACATTAGGAACTTTTAAAACTTAAATTATTTTCCTTCCAAAATACTTGAACGAAGTGCTAAATCTTTAGGGTAGGGACTCAGAAATCTCTGCTCTAAAAGATAGTGTGTATCATACTTCTTCGCCAAAAACTCAATCGTACTCATCACCGAAATTAAAGGGATAATCTCATTTTGAAAATCCTTAATTTGGGTATGAAGTTCTTCTTTTTCAACCTTATCGAGATGATGTTTGAAAAATCCTGCCATATGTTCTAAAACATTCACACTTTGAGAGATTTTACTTTTCATCGCTATGGTTTTTCGAAAGAGTGAAAAGTAGTTTTGGATGACTTCTTGGAAGCTTTGATGTGTATGATTAGCTACAATATTTCCCAGTTCTCGGTAATTTTTCTCGCTTTTAGAATGAAGTAAAAACTTGTAAGCGGTGTGAAATGCCACGAGTTCACTTACTTTTTGTATCTTTTTTTCTATTTTCATGGCTTCATCATAGGCAAAGATTTGCATGACAAAATTTTCTCGCAGCCAAGGGTCAAGGAGTCTTGCTTCTTCTTCGATGGGAAAATCTTCATAAAACGCTTTACATGTAGAAGCAAAAAGCCCATCTTTCATTCCCTCACCCATCTCTTTGGTGTAATATTTGGTACTTCCTAGTCCACTGCTTGGGGATTTTGACTTAAGGATAATGCCACATATCTCGTTGGCGGTTATTTTAGCTAGCTCTTGTTGCATCGCGTCATTCATCTTTTGCGTGACTTCTTCGTGTGAAAAAACTGTATAAACTCGCTTTTGCCCTTCTTCAAGAACAATTCGAATTGTTTGCCGTGGTGTTCCAAACGCTAAATGTTCAGGGCAAAAAGGGATAAAAGTCATATATTTACTCAGTTTATCGGTGATAAATCTATCTCTTTGTCCACTTTTATCATATCGGACAGGCTCACCCAAAAGACACGCTGAGACTGCTATTTGCATGGGATTTCCTTGTACTTTTCGCGAAATTTTTTAGCACCATCTTTGCTTGAAATAACGATATCGCTAATGCCATCAAAGTAAAACTCCAGCTTGCTTTGCTCAACAGTTTTAATATATTTGATTTTACTTGTGTTGATAAGATAAGAGCGATGAACACGAAAAAAAACCTCAGGATCAAGAAGGTTTTCCATTTGTGAGATTTTCTCATCGATGTAGGAAAAGTGTGCTTTAGTTTTGATGAGCACTTCACTGAGGTCGGCTTGAATATAAAAGATATCTTCTTGGTTGATAAGATAAGCTTCATCCCCATTTTTAGTCAAAAAAGTGACTTTTCTTTCTTTTTGATATGCAAGGGAGCGGTTGATACTTCGCTCCAATTCCTCTTTTCCAAAAGGTTTAAGGAGATAGTCGATGGCACCTATTTGATACGCTTTAAGGGCAAATTCTTCATAGGCAGTTTGGAAGATGATAAAAGCGTGAGGTTGCTTTAAAAGTATTTTTTTGGCGAGTTCTATGCCACTGATTTGAGGCATATTGATATCTAAGATAAAGATATCAAACGCGTTTTGAGAACATTGTAGCTCAAAATCTTCAAGGTGACTCACACAAGTACTTGCATAGTGTAGCTCTTTTAAAAGTCTCTCAACCCGTGAAAGCGCTAAGCTTTCATCATCCATAACGATAATTTTCAATTTGGATCTCCAATACTGAGAATAAATGTTGGTGTGAGTTCATTTTGAAGTATAAGCTCACCATGGCATAACAACGCAAGTCGTTCTTGAAGATTTTGAAGTCCGATACCAAAAGAGGGTTGGACGATGGGTAAACCGTCATTGCAAATAGTGATTTCAAGTTTCTTTTTTTGTTTAATATCAATTGAAATAGTGAGTTTTTCTCTTTTATAACCATGTTTTATAGCATTTTCAACAATCAACTGAAGAGAGAATTTTGGTACTTTTGTTTCATTGAACAATAGAGGTATGTCATGAATGAGAACAATGTTGTCATCAAAACGGATATTTTCTAAAGCGACATAACGAATGACATTTTCCATCTCTTCACAGAGACAAATGAGCGCTTCTTCTTTCATTGATGAGCGTAAAAATAAAGAGAGTTGTAACAGTGTTTTTTCTGCTTTGATAGGGTTTACATGTAAGAGTTCAGCCAGTGAGTTAAGCGCATTAAATAAAAAGTGAGGATTGAGTTGTTGTTCTAGTGATTTAAGACGACTTTGTGTAAGAAGTTTTTCTTGTCTTTCTTGCGCTTTACTCATGGTAATAAATTGATAAAGGAGATAGGCTACGACAAAACTCATCATTCCAATGAAAAGCCCAAAGAGCATAAAATGGTTTTCAAATAGTAAAAGCATCTTTACATGTAAGCGTATACAGAGAAAATAAGTAACACATGTGCCAATAAAACCTGAGAGAAAAGAAAACAAACTAGCTAAAAATATCCAATATTGTGAAAAAATAAGTGGTAAAAAATAACGATTTAATACCAAAGTAGAGATGATGGCAAAGAAAGAGAGACAAGTCCCTAAAATCAATCCAAACCATATGCCATCATTGAACTCTTTTTCGAGCAATACATAACATAAGAGGGAGAGGGAGAGTGAAAAAAATAGACCCACACCCACAATATAACCCACATCTTTGAAACGCATCTCTAAACGCATATTAGTTTCTCCAAATTGCGAACTCCCAACATCACACCAATCCAACCTTGTGCGGCAAAGGTCGTATCTCCGACATGGTAAAGTCCTTTGATAGGCGAGTCGTTGGAGGGGAGGCGGTAGATAAAATTTTCTTGACGCATTGGAATTCCGCCTACAGTACTTCGGTTGATAAAGCGTTTGAAAGTTTGTGGTGTTGCACTAAAAGCGTTTAAAATTCTGCTTTCTTCAAGACCAAAATGTTCACAAACTATTCTCTTAATTATATCTTCTAATTCCATTTTTTGCTCTAATTTCTGGTCATTCTCCGATAAATGCGTTTGTGTATGTACTGAAATAGTGACGCTTTGTTTCATTCTTTCATCATCCTTATCTCCAAAAGAAACGAACAGAGAATTTGATGTCGTATATTTAATCGGTTGATCAAGTATGATTTGGTAGTGGTGTTCAAATGTCTTAGGTGTATCGATTTGTAGGTAAACCATGAATGCAGAAATATCTTTATTAAAAGAGGCATAATGGTTTAGATACTCTTTTGTTTTTGTATCCGTAAAAAGAGATTTTGCATCAAAAAGAGAAGTATTTAGTACAATATTTTTAGCTTTAAATTCATTTTTTGAGGTGTGCAATATAAAACAAGAAGATGTTTTAGTGATTTTTTCAATAGAGGTATTTGATTGAATATGTGTTAATTTTTGAGCGATAGTATCGAAAATTGAACCCATACCGCCGAAAATATAGTAGTTATCCATAAACTGATAGGATAGGGCTAGAGCTGCTGTGAGAAAATTTACTTCATGAAGTCTTGCTTGCGCAACGATAAGAAGTTGGTTGTCTAAATAGTCTAGGTATTTTTCATCTATTGTTCCAAAATAGTTCTGTATAAATGATTGAGCATTGACAAAAAAATAAGGATAAAATTTCATCAATAGCGTTTTAAAAGAAGCAAGTGATTTTACCTTTTCAAATAGGGATGCGTTAGAATAGTAATAATCATTGATAGCAAAGAAATCTTTGTTGATTTGTTGAACTAAAGTGTAAAAATCTTTATTTTTTGAATGGTAAAATACAGGATTAATTTCATCTAAAAAAGCATTCATCTCCTGAAAACGAACTATTTTTTTGCCATTTATGCATACAGTTAATGCACTAGGAAGAAGTTTTTTGTGAAAATTGATGTGATGACGCTCAAAAAAGCCGTACATGTAAGCATCTTTTTCATATCCTGCAAAAGTAGTAGCACCAGTGTTATAAAATACTTTTTGATGTTTAAAAGTAGAAGCACATCCTCCTAGATAAGATGCTTTTTCATAAAGAGTGGTTTGAAATTTTTTTGAGAGGAAAAGGGCACTACAAGAACCACCAATTCCAGAACCAATGACTGCAAAATCATCCATGTTATTTGCCTCTTTTTAAAAATGATTATAGAGGGTAAAAGGTGTTTTTAGTAGGGGTTTTTTGGCTATTCAAAAAAATGGAAATTATTGCGTCCTTGCGTTTTAGAACGATACATGGCGACATCAGCTTTTTGTGAGAGTATTTCCATATCTTTGCCATCATTGGGGTAGAGGGCAATACCAATAGAAACAGAGATGTTGAGTGTATGATTTTCAATGATATAGGGTTTGGCAATGAGGGTAAGTATCTTTTGGGCGACTTCACTTGCGCCATCATAGTCTGTATTGGGTAGAAGAATGATAAATTCATCTCCCCCTAAACGCGCAACGATATCTGTCTCTCGTTTTAAAAATTGTAAACGATGAGCTGATTCGATAAGCATTTTATCACCTATGTGGTGACCTAGTGTGTCATTAATCTCTTTAAAACGATCAAGGTCAAGGAACATAAGTGCAAAAGAGGTATGTGCGCGTTTGGCAAGTCCTTCAATGTAATGAAAGTGATTTTCTAATTGTATTCGATTTGAAAGACCTGTGAGATAGTCAAAATTTGCAAGATAGTAGTTTTTTTCTTCACTTTTTTTGCGTTCAGTCACATTGCGTGAAAGTACAATAAATCTCGGTTGATCATCATTGATTTGTACAGGTTTTTTAGCGATGGAAAGTTCAAACCAAGTGGGACCTTGTTCTAAAAAGAGTTCGATTGTTTTACCTCTTGAGTAACCTGTTTCATTGGCTTCTTGTAGAGCGTTTTGACAGATATCTGATGCGGCTTTTGGTAAAACATCTGAGATTTTTTGACCCAATAATTGATAAGAAGGAGCTACTAATAATTCATTGTGTGATGAGTGGTAATCATAATAGGTGCCATCAAGTCCTAATTCAAACATTAAATCAGGCAATGCACTCAGTGTTGTTTCATAGTTGTTTTTGGTTGTTAGTAAATCAGCATCTTTTTCCATTTTTTCTGTTTCTAATTTTTTTTGATAACGACTAATGACATCCGCCATAGTATAAGCGATAATAAGTGCTATAAGTGCAACAATGGTAAAAGCGAGAATAAGAGAATTTCTAAGATGTGTTGATCTTTCATAAACTTCATCACTAGGAACAATGATACCTATACTCCAGCCTGTTATCGCAATGGGTGCATAGGCAATATTGAATTGTTGTTGATGATCCGTAAAAATGCCCTTCCCACTCATACCTTTGACCATCTCAGCGGCTATTTGTGGTAAATCATTAAACAAGTTAATACCATAAAAAACTTGCGAAAAATCTTTATGGGCAATGACATTGCCCTCTTTATCAATGATAAAAGCATAACCTGATTTGGCATATGAGATAGATGATATCATTTCGCTTAGTTTCCAAGCATCTGATGTCGCAAATAAAACACCCATAATTTCTTCATGGATAGTATCTTTTATAGGCACAGTATAAAAATAGATAGGTTCTTTTTCATATTGACTGACAAATACGCTAGAAATACTCTTCTCTCCATTTAAAGCTTTAATGAAATTTTCTTTATCTCCTAAAAAGAGTTTTCTTCCACTGGTGAAAAAAGCGATTCCCTCAGTATCTAAAATGCCAAATCGCTTAAATCCATACTGACTGAGTCGTTGTTGTTCATATTTAAGCGTTTCTATCCTCTCTTCCATGCTTGCATCTTTATCACCAAATTTTCCTTTGATAATATGGCGATTAGCAATGGTTTCTAATAAGGCAAATTTTCCTTCTATTTGTGTTTCAATATTCAAAGCGGCTTGTTTGGCTGATCTTAGTATCGCCTCATTAGCTTCATTTTCTAAGGCACCATGAGATTGAGAGTGACTGGTCACATAAAAGGTAACACTCATAATAACAATCAGTAAACCAAACAAAAGAATGGTTGCTATGCGAAGATGATGTGTAATAAGGTTTTTAAAAAGAGTCAGCATTTTATTGGTCTTTACTTGCCATAGGAATAAGGAGTACAAATTTTGCACCCTCATGAGTATTACTTGCACTAATGGTGCCGCCAAATTTTTCATTAATAAGAAGTTTAACGATAGATAAACCAAGTCCTCCTGTTGTTTTGGCTAAGCGTTTATTTGAAGTTTCACTGTCAAAAATAGATTCAATAGGTTTTTGTTCAATACCACCGCAATTATCTTCAATAATAATAGTAATGATTTCATTGTTATGTGAGATATCAATTACGATTTTTGGATGTTGAATATTTTTAGCTTTCATCGCATCAAGGGCATTGTCAATTAAAATAATAATAACATGTGAAAAAGAGTATTCAAAGCTAAACAATTGTGTATCTTGTAAATCTTTAATATACAATTTCATATCGTAAGCACTCGCTTTGGTACTCAACATTCTCCATACATCATTAATAACATCCAAGAGTTTAAATTCTACCTTATTAGTATTTTTACTATAGAGTGAATAAAACTCATCGATGGTATTTTGCATAAAGACAAAATGAGAACGAATTTGTGGAATGACTGCTTCTATCTCTTCGAGTGTTCTCTTATTTTTAAAATGGATGAGCGCTTCAATGTGCGTTAAGAGTGAACCAGCTCGAATCATTGGCATTTTCCATTGATGAGAAATATTTCCTATGACGCGCCCAATAGAAGCAAAACGCATTTGAAAATCAAGGAGTTGTTTATTTTTTATTTTTTCATCTTGGATTTGTTCGATATATTTTGATATGCCAAGTGCAAAAAAATACATCTCAAACATACTTCCAAAAGAAACACAATAGATAGAAAAAGAATTGATTTGTAAAAAACCAATTGTAATTAAGACTTGGTATGTATGGGCGACAAAAATGGCGGTAAAGCCTATGAAGATATATTGAAAAACTTTGTCCTGTAAAGTGAAAAATAGATCTTTTAGCATTAAAAACCAAATTAGTAGAATGGGAATGGTAGTGGCAACTATTGTCAAGCTAAATATTCGCATCAATCGTGGTTCAAAAAAACATACTATGGCAATTAAACTTTCTAGTAGTAAAAGAAATAAAATCAAGCGGAGTGTATACGATAAAAACCCCTTGTGGTGAGTCATTTTTAAAAATCGTAAAACGACAAAAACCGTAAAAATTAAAAATAAGATACCAAAAAGGAGCGTGAGGATATTGACAGTATGTCCATATAATCCAAACGAATATAAAATGCCATTGGTCGCCAATTGGTAACCAATGGAGCTCATAACATAGAGGCTAAAAAAGAATCCAAGTATCTTGTCATTTGAGGCTATTAAAATAGGGGTTGTGTAGAAAAATAATGCCAGATAAACCCCAATGAAGAGCCCCCACCATAAGCTCTCAAATATGGTAAATTTAAGGAAATATGATCTTGCAAAAATTTCCCATTCGCCCTCGGTAGACCCAATTTTATTGGAAAGTCTTGAGATGATTTGAACTTCTTCATTTGCCTCTAATTCAATAACTTCTGCACTGTAAAGATGAGGTATATTTCTATTTTCCATAGAGTGTATATTGCCAAGGGGGCTATGTGTTGTCTCTTTATTTCTGACAATGTAAACATCTATTTCATCCATCCCTGCTCTAGGGTTTTTAATAATAAATTTTTTATGTATCTGTGAGTTATTTTTAATAGTACATTTTGTCCAAGTAGGATATTCGTTAAAACCGCCTAAGTTAGATGATAACATGGGTTGCCACTGGGCTTGGTCTAAAAGGTTGATATTGAATGAATTGTTTACATCTAAAGCGTATTCCATTGAAGAACTTGCTTTTGTATATTCAAAATCATCATTGAGAACAATTGTTTGTGCATGCAATGCTGTTAAAACGGCAAAAATACAGCCCAATAAAAGTTTCATTTAATGGTGTAACCAATTTTGGAGAGATTATGAATAGAATTTTTACCTAATTTTTTTCGAAGTCTCATAACCAAATTTTGCAAGGCAGAATAAGAGATATCTTTCCCGATACAATGACTCAAAGTTTTATAAGTAACAATTTTGCCTCTTTGTTCGAGTAAAAGCTCTAAGGCAACAAATTCATTTTTGGTTAAAGATAAAGGGATGTTGTCTTTGATAACTATTTTTGAAGCTGTATTGTAATAAGTCGTCTCATTAATGATTTTTGTTAAAGAGCCTTCAGCTTTTAGTGTAGCAATACACTTAGTAAAAACATGAATAAGTGTTTGAAAAGAGAATGGTTTAGTGATGTAATCCACTAAATTGAGTTTACACGCTTCTAAAAGTTCTTGAGTTTCTGTATAGCTTGAGATGATAAAAATAGGAACATGTTTGTTTTTTTTACGAATTTCTTGAGCTACTTCTAATCCACCAACACTTCCCATACGAACATCAAGCATAATAATATTGGGACACATCTCTTCGTAGAGAGATAACGCATCTTTGCCATTGGTGGCGACAAAAACGCGTTTAAAAAGCATTTCAAGTGTTTTTTGAGTGGAATTAAGAAAGATTTCATCATCATCAGCAAATAGTACAGTTAACTCTTTGAGCTCACAAAGATCATTCATAATTTCTTCCTAAGGCATTTTATATAAGAGTGTCTTGACAATAATAGTCAAAAAAACTCACAAAAAACCCACAGAAATGATTATCGGAAGTTTTTCGTATTTTTTAACGCCATATAGGAAAGAAATACCTTACATGTAAAGCTTTATTTCGCTCTTTTATCGATAACTCGAATCGCTTTTCCCTCACTACGATGCAGTGATTTTGGAGCGACAAGCTTGACTTCAACATTGATGTAAAGATTATTGAGGAGTGCATGTTCAAGTGATTTTTTAAGACCACCAAGATAGCTCATATCATCACTGATAAGATTTTCATTAAGCTCCACATCAATCTCAAGTTTATCAAGATGACCTTTTTTATCCGCAATGATTTGATAGTTTAGTGTAACACCTTCTTCTAAAGAGAGCACATGTTCGATTTGTGATGGGAAGACATTGACACCATTAATCAAGAGCATATCATCACTTCTTCCTACGATACTCTCTATGCGTCCAAGTGTTCGACTACAACGGCAAGGAATACGGGTAATAGAAGTAATGTCTCCTGTACGATAGCGAATGATAGGCAAACCTTGCTTCGTGAGTGTTGTGATGACAAATTCGCCTCTTTGTCCTTCTTCTAAAACTTCGCCAGTTTTTGGGTCAATGATTTCAGGGTAAAAATGGTCTTCATTAATGTGTAAAAGTGAAGAGTGTTTACAGCTTGACGCAACACCAGGTCCGATGATTTCGGAGAGTCCATAGACTTCAT
>JAQWCT010000077.1 GCA_028705785.1 Sulfurospirillaceae bacterium
CATTGATGGTATTATCGAAATAGGAGAGGGTTCGTTTGACCTTTCAAGTCTTAGCGGAGAGTCTTTGCCTGTGATGAAAAAAGAGGGTGATAAATTATTGAGCGGGTCTTTATGTTTAGACAGTGTCATACGATATCGCGCTTCTCATGATTTCTCTTCTTCTATTTTTAGTAAAATTGTCTCTTTGCTTGAAGATGCGATGACTAAAAAACCTCATATTGAAAAACTTGCTAATCTTATCTCGGGGTATTTTTCCAGCACGATTTTTCTTTTAGCTTTGAGTACTTTTGGTGGCTGGTGGTATGTCAGTAGTTCTTTTGAAACGGGTTTAATTGTTGCTATCTCAGTCATTGTCATCGCTTGCCCTTGTGCATTGAGTCTTGCCACACCCGTTGCCACTTTGGTGGGGCTGGGGTTTGGTGCAAAAAGGGGAATTTTATTTAAAGAGGCGGGATTTTTAGAATCTATGGCAAAGTGCGATTCTTTAGTGCTTGATAAAACAGGTACTATCACAAAGGGCGCTCCAGAGGTCATACAACATGCGTATCTTGAAGATTTTGATAGAGCACTGCTGTATACATTGGTTGCAAATTCTACGCATCCTGTAAGTAAAGGTGTCGCAGAGTTTTTATACAAGAGTGATGAATCTTTACATGTAAAGCCCTTGGACGCCATAAAGACGATGGAAGCTAAAGGTGTGCAAGCTCATTTTGAGGGCAGAAAAATCATAGGTGGAAATCTCAAAATGCTTAAAAATGAGGGAATAGTCTTTACTCCTCCATTAGAATATGCAACACTCACCCAATTTTTCTTTGCGATAGATGGCAAAGTTTTGGCGATCTTTGGACTGAAAGATAGTCCTAAAGAGGGTGCGAAAAAGAGTATTGAACGCCTTTTAGCATTGGGATTAGATATTACGATACTTAGTGGTGATCATGAAGAAGTTGTCAAAGAAATAGCTAAAGAAGTTGGCATTAGCAAATACCAATATTCACTTTTGCCGCATGAAAAAGCAGACTATATTGAGAATCTCCAAAAAGAAGGACATATGGTCGTTATGGTGGGTGATGGTATCAATGATTCATTGGCTCTTGCTAAAAGTGAAATAGCCATTGCGATGGGAAGTGGTGCCGATGTAGCGGTTGAAGTGAGTGATGTTGTGCTCACCAATGACAGTTTTGAAGGTTTATACGAAGCTTTTATCATCTCTAAAAAGACGCTACGCATTATCAAAGAAAACCTTGTTTTTTCACTTGCATACAATATTATAACCATTCCACTTGCAATGAGTGGCTATGTTATCCCTTTGGTAGCGGCATTGTCGATGAGTTTGAGTTCCCTCGTTGTTGTTGGAAATTCAATGCGTATCAATAAAATAAAATTTTCAAAAAAGTAGGTCGAGTATGGATGGATGGGTCGTTGCCATGATGTTGGGTGCTTCAACATTGTTAGGCGCTTTTGGATTATGGGCATTATTATGGGGAATACGAAGCGGGCAATTTGATGATCAAAAAAAGTTTATTGATGGGGCGCAATTTGACAGTGAAGAAGCTTTGAATGATGCTGTGATGATGGAGCGAAAAAAAGAAGCAATTGTAAAAGAAAAAGAAGACAAGAAAAAGGCGGGGTATCACCCGCCTGATTAAGGTTAATGCTTATTTGTATGAAGCGATAGTAGCAGCAACTGCTTTCAAATCGTCGTCACTTAAACCAGATGCGATAGGTTTCATAACACCTTTCATCGGTCCGCCCTCACCATTTTTGTAGCCTGTAACAGACGCAACAATTTTTGCCGCATCCCATCCAGCGATGATTTGAGATTTATTCAATGCTGACTTTGAAGCTTTGTCTCCATGACAGGAAAAACACTTTGATTTAAAGATTTCTGCGCCATCTGCTGCCATCAAACTTGATGCTGCTGCGATAGCTAAAACCACGCAAATTTTTTTCATATTAAGACCCCTTTTTATTATTTGAGGAAACATTATAACCAATGATACTTTAACATGGCTTAGTTTTTTTGCTACTTTTTTGTGCAAAATTTATCTTTTATGAAACTTTTGTATAATATTTTACTAATTTACCACAGAGGTTGCGATTGCTTAAATTTATGATGATATTGCTATTTGGTTTTGTGGCGTTGAATGCTTCTACTTATAGTGTATGTGAAACGGAGCGAGCTGATGTGCAAAAGGCTAAAGAAGCTGTTGAACTCATCTTGTTAAATGAACCAACCAATACAACTTGTATGCTTCAACTTGCCAATATTTATCTCAAACAAGGCAAAATTGCTAAGGGATTTGAAATCTTAGTAGATGCTTACTCTATCGACCCACACAATGTTCAAGATAGCCCCATATTAAGCGTTTTGCCTTTCGCTCTTAAAGTGACAAATCTCAAAAAACAAGCTAATCAAACCAATGACAAAGAGCTATGGAATAAACTAGGTGATGGATATTATGAAATGGGTATTTTTAATGAAGCCATTTTGATGTACAAAAAAAGTCTTCAAGTTGATGAAACGCAACAAAATATTCGCCTCAAACTCGCCCTCTCTTTACAGAAAAATTGTCAAACTTATAGTGCTATTGAAGAGCTTAAAAAAATCCTTGCCAAAGATAATCAAAATGTCTATGCCAACTACTATCTGGGCAAAATTTTGGCATATGATATTAAAAATATAGAAGAGGCGGTAGGTTTTTTTACAAAAGCCAAACAGTCTTTAATTGCTCAAAAAGCGTCATTGACTTATCTTGACTATACTAACCTCTTAAGTGAGCTTGCCAAAGAATTGAAAGAATGACAAAAGCGATTTTTTTAGATAGAGATGGTGTTATCAATATTGATAAAGCCTATGTTTCTAAAATCGAGGATTTTGAATTTTACGAGGGTGTTTTTGAGGCATTAACGCATTTTCAAAATTTGGGCTATCTACTCATCATTGTGACCAATCAATCTGGGATTGGTAGGGGTTATTACACGGAAGAGGATTTTCAAAAACTAACGGCTTGGATGCAAAGAGAACTCTTACATGTAAAGATAAAAATCGACGCAGTTTATCATTGCCCTCATGCACCAGAAGCAAATTGTGCGTGTCGAAAACCTCAAAGCGGGATGTTTTTAAGAGCCATTGAAGATTTTGATATTGATGTTAAACAATCGTGGATGATAGGCGATAAACCTAGCGATATTGAAGCTGCGTTGGGTGCAGGAATTTTAAACACCATACTACTGGGTAAAACTAGCGTTAATTTTATTTTGGATACAATAAATCTTATTAAAAATTAGGATTTTGTATGCCCTACACAAAGAGCGATTTTAACCATAAAAAAATTCTTATCACGGGTGGCGCTGGGTTTATCGGTAGTAATCTAGCTTTTTACTTTCAGGAAAATTATCCTACATGTAAGGTCGTTGTTTTTGATATTTTCAGAAGCGAAGCGACATTTTCAAACGGCAATCTTAAAAGCTTTGGGCATTTTAAAAATCTCTTAGGTTTTAGAGGCGAGGTCATCAGTGGAGACATTAACGATGCACTAGCCTTAGAACAACTCTCATCTTATCAATTTGACATTATTTTTCATGAAGCTGCTATCTCCGATACGACAGTACTTGACCAAAATATCATGGTCAAAACCAATGTCAATGCGTTTAAAAATATCTTAGAACTTGCCCAAAAAAGTAGTGCTACAGTAGTATATGCTTCGAGTGCAGCAACCTATGGTGATGCGCCAAGTCCTCAGAGGGTTGGCTGTGAACAACCGCAAAATGTGTATGGTTTTAGCAAATTGGCTATGGATAACCTCGCATGTGAATTTTGTATTCAAAATCCAAAAATGAGCGTTATTGGGCTTCGATACTTCAATGTATATGGACCAAGAGAATATTTTAAAAATACCACCGCATCGATGGTTTTACAACTGGGACTTCAGATACTCAGTGGCAAAACACCCCGTCTTTTTTATGGGTCTGACAAAATAGTGCGGGATTTTATCTACATCGAAGATGTGATTCAAGCCAATATCAAAGCGTCTGTTTCAGGCAAATCGGGCGTTTATAATGTGGGCACGGCAATTCCTAGAAGTTTTCAAGACATCGCTGATATTTTGCAAAAAGAGTTGGGGACGGAGTTGGGAACGGAGTATTTTCAAAATCCTTATAGTGCGTATCAGATGTACACGGAAGCAGATATTACCCTTACATGTAAAGAGTTGGGGTATGAGCCTCGATTTTCCTTAGAAGAGGGCATAAAGGCGTATGCTTCAGAGATTAAACGCATCTATGACTGCGAAGTGAAACATGGATAGATTAAGAACGAAAAGACCACATATTTTGGTCATTGGCGATGTGATGTTGGACCATTATTTGTGGGGAAAATGTGAGCGAATTTCCCCTGAAGCACCTGTGCAAGTGGTGGATATTCAAAAAGAGAGTACCGTTCTTGGAGGTGCGGGTAATGTGGTCAACAATCTTCTAAGCCTTGGTGCAAAAGTCAGTGTTCTAAGTGTTGTTGGAAACGACGAAAATGGTAAAGCGCTTTTAAAAATGCTCCAAGATTTGGGTGCTGATGCGCAAAATATTGTCATACAAGAGAATCGAAAAACCAGTAAAAAAAGCCGAGTTATTGCTTCGCATCAACAAGTGGTTCGTTATGATAGCGAATCAAAAGAAGATATAACGCCTCTTTGCGAGCAAGAACTTTTAGCACAATGTGAACGAAATATCGCCAATGTTGATGTTGTGTTGCTTTCAGATTATGGCAAAGGAGTTTTGACAAATACCTTTACATGTAAGGTTATTGCGCTTGCCAAAAAATATCAAAAGTCTATATTAGTTGACCCCAAAGGGGATGATTATACGAAATATACTGGGGCAACGCTTATTACGCCCAATAAAAAAGAGGCAAGTATCGCTTCGAAGATAACCATCAAAGATGATGAAAGTTTACAAAAAGCAGGGGAACTTTTAAAAGAGCGTTTAGGCTTAGAGTATGCCATCATCACACTCTCCGAAGACGGTATCGCCATTTTTGGTGAGAATTTTGAGAAAATGCCAACCGTTGCCAAAGAAGTGTACGATGTCACGGGTGCTGGCGATACCGTTTTGGCAAGTTTAGGTTATGCGCTATCTTGTGGGCTAAATATCCAAGAATCTGCCTCTTTTGCGAATTCTGCAGCAGCGGTAGTAGTCGGAAAACTAGGCAGTGCCACTGTAACACTTGATGAAGTAGATGCGTATGAACATAGCCTAAGATGTGCCACGGCTGGGAGTAAAATCAAAACCAAAGAAGAGATACTGCGTCTTCTTAAAACCAAACACAACCAAAAAATCGTTTTTACCAATGGTTGTTTTGATATCTTACATGTGGGACATGTCAAATATCTTGAAGTAGCAAAAAGCTTTGGAGATATGCTTATCGTGGGACTTAACTCAGATGATTCTATCAAACGACTCAAAGGGCAAAGTCGACCTATCAATTCGCTTGAAGATAGAGCATATGTACTCTCTTCTTTAGAATCTGTAAGCTTTGTGGTTCCCTTTGAAGAAGACACGCCCTTAGAGCTTATCTCTGCTATTAGACCCGATATTTTGGTTAAAGGGGCTGATTATGAAGGTAAACTGGTGGTGGGCAGTGAGATAGCCAAAGAAGTCAGACTGGTGCAGTTTGTTGAGGGAAAAAGTACAAGCAATATTATTAGTAAGGCACAACAGCAATGATGGAAATGATACACAAAGAGATCAATGCTCACAAAGAAGTGGTTGAAAAAACTTTAGAGCATTTGCAAAGCCACATTTACACAGCGTGCATTATCGCGACAGAAACACTGAAAAATGGCAACAAAATCCTTCTTTTTGGCAATGGTGGAAGTGCCGCTGACGCACAACATATCGCAGCAGAACTCAGTGGAAGATACAAGAGCGAAAGGCGTGGACTTGCAGGCATTGCGCTTACAACCGATACTTCTGTGTTGACAGCTGTTGGAAATGACTTTGGCTTTGATAAAATATATGAGCGACAAGTCGAAGCACTAGCAAGACCAGGTGATTTACTCATTGGTATCTCAACCAGTGGGCACAGTAAAAATGTCATCAGAGCGCTAAGTCTTGGGCGCAATATGGGATGTAAAGCCATAGGCCTAAGCGGAAGAGATGGTGGAATGATGGGTGAATTTTGCGATGTGAATTTGGTAGTGCCATCAGATGATACGCCTCGCATCCAAGAGATGCATATCATGATAGGGCATATTATTTGCCAAGCGATAGATGACTTGTATACCGTTAATAAGGAGTAAATAGATGTTTTCAATTGTAATACCTGTGTATAATGAGGAAGATTCATTAAATGAGTTAGTCGAACGGATTGAAAAAGCGACGAAAGATTTGCATCAACCATATGAAATAGTTTTTATCAATGATGGCAGTACCGATAAAAGTCAAGAAGTCATCGATAGACTTGCTAGTATGCACAACAACATTGGGTCTATCACATTTCGTAAAAATTTTGGAAAGTCCGCAGCTCTTAGTGCAGGATTTAAGCATGTCAAATATGATATTATTTTTACAATGGATGCGGATTTACAAGATGACCCTGTCGAAATCCCTCGCTTTCTAGCCGAGATTGAAAATGGATATGATTTAGTCACTGGTTGGAAAGAAAATAGACTTGATCCCAAAGAAAAAACAATTCCCTCAAAGCTTTTTAATGCGATGACTTCAAAGATGAGTGGACTAAAACTCAATGACTATAATTGTGGTTTTAAATGTTATAAAAGAGAAGTTTTAGAAGAGATTGATTTATATGGAGAATTGCACCGTTTTGTTCCCTTCTTAGCCCATAAAAAAGGCTTTAAAGTCAAAGAAATTCCTGTTTTGCATCATGAACGCAAGCATGGAGTTTCTAAGTTTGGATTAGAGCGTTATGCTCGAGGATTTTTTGATCTTTTAACGGTTGTATTTATCACCAATTATATCAATCGTCCGATGCATTTATTTGGCGGGATTGGTTCACTCTTTTTTATTGCAGGATTGGTAATCTTTAGTTACCTCTTTTTTGGTCGTTGGATTTTTGGAGAGTCTATTGGGGCAAGTCCACTCTTTTCGATTGCAATTTTTCTCATAGGTTCGGGCGTTCAAATTTTTATCATTGGAATGTTGTCAGAATTGATTGTTCATAATAAAGAAAGAGAGAAGAAAAAAAGCTATTCTATTAAGACAATGAACATTGAAAATCGTTAAGTTTTTCAGTACCTCGCTTGTCGCTACCTTGGTGGATTTTGCTTTATATACAGCACTTCTTAGTATCCTAATGCCTGTAACAGCACATTTTATCAGCGCATCAAGTGGCATGGTTGTTAATTTTATTTTACAGCGTAAATGGGTTTTTAAAGCAACAAGAGATGTTAAGACATCCTTTATCCTTTCTTTGATTTTTTCAATGGGAGGGATTTTGTTAGGGGGCTTGATTATTTTTGGTTTGACGCTATTTACTTTTTTCATTCATTATCCATTGATAGCCAAAATAATTGCAATCGGCATTGTCTTTTTTTATAATTATGTCACTAAAAAAATAGCTTTTGGAGATAGATAATATGAATGTTGTTGTGAACTTTATGACTCAAAGATTTCCTTTCTTTATCGTGGCATATTTTGCCATTCAAATCATTATTCGCTTGCTTACTTCTTCTATCGTCGTTTTGGATGAGTCTGAGCAAATCATGCTTTCACAATATTTTAGCCTTGGGTACAATGAACAACCACCCCTTTATACTTGGTTGCAAATGGGTGTTTTTAAAGTTTTTGGAATTTCTGTTTTTGGATTGGCACTTCTTAAAAATATTTTATTGTGTCTCACTTATCTTTATATTTATAAATTAGGGTTATTGTTACTAAATGATAAGCCAAAGGCTTCTTTGGGTGCACTTTCACTGATGCTGATTCCTCAATTGGTCTGGGATGCACAGGTGGATCAAACACATACGGTACTATTAACGACAGCTACGACACTCACGCTGTATTATTTTTTTAAAATTGCCATAGAAAATGCTTCTGTATCCAATTTTGTTTTGTTTGGGATTTTTAGCGGTGTAGGGTTGATGGCAAAGTATAATTTTATTTTGGTTTTAATAGCCCTTGGCATCATGGCTTTATTGATCAAAGAGTTTCGCATACAGTTTTACAACAAACGATTGATAATTTCTATGGGAATTGCATTGGTATTTGTGCTACCGCATTTTATCTGGTTTATCTCTCATCTTGATATTGCGACACATCGTACGATTGAGCGCATGAATGTGGGACATACGGGTAGCGCTTTGAGCAATTTTTTCAAAGGTAGTTTAGATTTGGTGGTTTCATGCATTGTCTTTTTGACTCCCTTTTGGATGATATTTGTCATTTTGTTTAGAAAAAAGTTTGCATTTTCTTTCAATACCCATGCCAAAGCTTTGCTTGGGTATAGCATTATCATTTTTATTTTTTTATTTGTGATGGTTGCAATGAGCGGAACAACACATATCAAAGAGCGATGGCTTCAGCCTTATCTTGTCTTTGTACCACTTTTTTTATTCTTACATGTAAGCTCTTTAGAGGGTGATAAAAACATTCAAAAGTATATTTCTTTGATACTGATTGCCTCCGTGAGTGTTGCATCTGTTGTACTGATTCGACCTTTTACGATTGATATGCGAGGAAAGCCTACAAGAGCAGCGTATCCGTTTGTGCAATTGACACAAAAGATACAAGAGAAGGTACAAGATACGGATAAACTTTTGATTTATGCAGAGGATAAATATCTTGGTGGAAATATGAAGCTTTTTTTCCCCAATGCCACAGTTATCACCCCCTCTTTACCCAATCAACCGTATGTGTTAAATTCTCGATTAGTCGTTATTTGGGAAAATGACAAGCCTTTGACTTTTATCCAAATGGTTCAAGACAAAGACTATAATTGTTCGCAAGAAGTTGAAAAAATACCTTTTCAACATTCTACAAAACTTTTTTATACTGCACATTATATGATTTGCGAGAAGGTAAAATAATGAAAATCAGTGTTATTGGTACAGGATATGTTGGCTTAGTAAGTGGTGCGTGTTTTGCCCAAATGGGAAATAGTGTTGTTTGTGTTGATGTTGATGCTCAAAAGATAGCAAATCTCAATCAGGGCATAATCCCCATTTATGAACCAGGGCTTGAAGAGATGGTCATTGAAAATAGCCATAAAAAAACACTTACCTTTACAGTCGATAGTGAATATGCCATTAAACGCGCAAAGATTATCTTCATAGCCGTAGGTACGCCTATGGGCGAAGATGGTAGTGCCAATTTACAATATGTTTTTGATGTGGCACAAAATATTGGGTGTTATCTTGAAGATTATACTATTATTGTTGATAAATCAACCGTTCCTGTTGGAACGGCATCGAAGGTGCAAGAGATTATTCAGAATGAATTAAATATTCGAAATCTAAGTATTCCTTTTGATGTGGTTTCAAATCCAGAATTTTTGAAAGAAGGTGTTGCTATCGATGATTTCATGCATCCAGATCGTGTGGTTATAGGAGCTGAAAATCAAAAAGCTATTGATATTATGCATGAACTCTATTCTCCCTTCATGACTAAAAATGACCGCTTTATCAGTATGGATATTAAAAGTGCAGAAATGACAAAATATGCAGCTAATGCGATGTTGGCAACGAAAATATCTTTTATGAATGAGATAGCAAATATTTGTGAGCGCGTAGGTGCAGATGTCAATAAAGTGAGACATGGCATCGGAAGTGATAGCCGAATAGGGTATGGTTTTATCTATCCCGGGTGTGGCTATGGCGGGAGTTGTTTCCCAAAAGATGTACAAGCCTTAATCAAAACAGCAAAGGATAGTCATTATACAGCGCGTATTCTTGAAGCCGTAGAATATGTCAATCATGAGCAAAAATTTGTGCTTGTACAAAAAATTATTAAAAAATTTGGTGATAATTTGGAGGGCTTAACTTTTGCCATATGGGGACTTTCTTTCAAACCAGAAACAGATGATATGAGAGAAGCTTCTTCCTTAGTCATTATCAAAGAGCTCGTAAAACGGGGTGCTAATGTTATAGCATATGACCCAAAAGCCCGTCATGAAGCAGAAAATATTTATTTGAAAAATTATTTACATGTAAGTTATGTCGATAGCAAATATGATGCACTCAAAAATGCAGATGCTCTTGTGCTAGTAACGGAGTGGCAAGAATTTAGAAGTCCAGATTTTGAAGAAATGAAGAAACTCTTATAAACGCCTATTCTCTTTGATGGTAGAAATCAGTATAAAAAAAGTCGCATGGAAGAGATAGGGTTTGAGTATTTTCTAATAGGGGTATAAAAGATAACTTGAGAAGTGATTATTTTAAATATTTAGGGATTTCATGAAATAAATATTGACTAATTGCTTCTGAAGCCTTATAACTCCAGTGTGTATCATCACAGTAAAAAATA
>JAQWCT010000078.1 GCA_028705785.1 Sulfurospirillaceae bacterium
GATTCACGGCTAAAATAGATTTGAAGCATGCCATGTTCATCTTCTACCTTTGCAAAAGCTGCTTTACCCATGTGTCGTAAAAATTTGATTCTTCCAACGACAGTATTGCTTTTTTGCTCATCTCGTACTGTTTCGCTTTTAATAACATATTCATAGCATTCCAAAAATTCTTTAGTACTGGTATCTTTAGTAATATTGTGTCTATATGGATTTTTTCCAAGCGCTCTAAGGGCATTTCCCTTTTCTATGCGTTGTTGTTGGTATTGGTCTTGAAATATCAAAATTGTCCTTCTTTAATTGTTTGTATTACATGTTGCACAAAGCCCACGCAATTGCATGAGGTGACTTGTGATTTTGAAATTATTTTTTTTGGCAATGTCTAATTGCAGTTGTTCAATTTTTTCATTTTGAAATTCGATAATTTTTCCGCAATTTTTACAAATCATATGGTCATGGTGAGGCTTATTGGCAAGTTCAAATTTTTTACCTGCAACGCCAAAAGAGAGAGAAGTTGCCATGTGTGATTCTTCTAAAAGATTGAGTGTCCGGTAAACAGTGGCTATCCCGATATTAAGGCCTGAATAAATGCTTTTGAGTAAATTATGGAGATCTTCAGGTGTAAAATGACCATCTTTTTCATACAATGTTTTTAAAACTACTTCTCGTTGTTTGGTGAATTTGAGATTATTGTTTTTAAGTAAATCTTTAAAGCTTAAGAGCAGTGAATTATATTCAAGATTTTCAAAACTACCCATGATTACCTCTTTTCAATAGAATATTTTATTTAGATGGTGAACTTAAATTGTCGAGCATGTTTTTAGTATCTAACTTGACGATATAATTTCCCGCTTGTACAAAGATAGGGAACATAATGCTTTTTTCCATATAAGGTTCCAACTTTGTTTTAATAAACTCGATATTCGTCAGGGTAACGGTCAAAACGGCGAAGACAAGAAAAATTTTAAGACTTCCTACTGCAAATCCTGCCAATTTATCAATAGTACCCAAACCACTAATGCTCAATGCTTGTGCAATAAGATAGCCTAGAAAAATACATAAAACCCATACGGTAATTAAAACGGCAATAAAGCCAAAAAGATACAAAGAAGCTTGATTTCCAAATTTAAAAATGTGTTCACTGATAAGTTGCCCCGATTGTTCTGCATAGCGAGAGGCTAAATAGATACCACCAATAATGCCTAAAAGTCCAAAGACTTCTTTAACAAAGCCATTAATAATGCCTTTAATGCCAAGAATGAGGATTAAAGAAAGGGAAATAATATCAAATAGTGAAAAGTTTTCCATTAATTAGCACTCCTAAAGCAATTTTTTCCGCTCTTTTTAGCGGTATAAAGTGCTTTGTCGGCACGGTCTAAGAGTTCATCGGCACTAATACCTTTTTGATGTGAACAAATACCTGCACTCAAAGTCAAGTGGATATCATAGCCCTTGTATAAAAGCTTACTATCACAAGTTTCTTTAATAATACGGTCTATAATTTTAGTGGCTTCATCGTAGGTTGTTCGATTCAAAATAACCACAAATTCTTCTCCACCATATCGATAGATTCTAGTACCCCTGCGAAGAGAATTTTGAATGAGTTTTGATAAGAAAATAAGTGTTTTATCTCCAGCAATATGTCCAAACGAATCATTGATACTTTTAAAATCATCAGCATCAAACATGACTAAGTGCATGTCTATGTCTTTTTCATTTCCCAAAGCGATGACTTCTTCGAGATCTTTCACTAAAACTCTTCTATTATGAGCTTTAGTAAGAGGATCAATGTTAGATTCTCTCTCCAACCTTTCTACTTCAAGTTTTAATTTAGAAATTGTTCCATCTGCAATTTCAAGTTCTTGAAAGATGCGTGTTTGGAAACTATCAAAAGCTTGAATAACCTGTTGCGTATCAATTTTTGCATAATCTTTTTTAATGCTATCTATGTTAATTGCATTTTCATCAGAAATAGATTTGAGCGTGTCATTACTTTTGACAAACTCTTCCAAGCCTTTTTTTACTAATCCAAAGCAGGTTTCGCTGACCATTTCTTCATGTTGGCTGTTAGAAAAAAGATAACTATTTTTTTTTGAAAGTTCAAGAAGTTCAGCATTACCATTGCAATGAAGTGTTTCTACAAAAGTATCATGATAGTATTTTGGATAGGGAGGAATATTGAGATTTTTAAGTTTTTCAAAAGTTTCTTCTGCAAGTTTGAAAACAACTTCTGCCATATGGTTATTATTATTCATAACGATAAATGCCTCTTTGTCGCGCAATTTTTTGTGATTAGTATACCCTTTATAAGCTGTAAGATTAGTAAAATGAGCTCTTTAATTTTTATATCCCCATGTTATTGAGTAGTTCTTGAGGTTGCGTTGAATAGCGAATGGCATCTTCTTTGGTGATGAGATTGGCTTTGAGATGGCGCATCATAGCTTGCGTTTGTGTGACCATACCTGTTTTTTGTTGATTAAGTTGCATTTGAGAATAAACTTGGTGAAGTTTATTCTCCCTTATCAAGTTAGCAATAGCAGAATTGTTAATCATAATTTCATGTATGGCAACTCTTCCTCCTCCCACTTTAGGAAGAAGGCTTTGTGAGATAACGGCATATAAGGAAGTGGCGAGCATATTGCGCACTTGGACTTGCTCTGCACCCTCAAAACTATCGACAATTCTATTAATAGTTTGCACAGCAGAGTTGGTATGCAGTGTACCAAATACTAAGTGACCTGTTTCAGCAGCAGTGATAGCTGTACTAATCGTTTCTTGATCTCTCATCTCACCAACCAAGATAATGTCAGGGTCTTCACGCATTGAGAACTTAAGTGCTCTAGCAAAACTTTTGGTATCTTCTCCCACATTTCGATGTGAAAAAAGGGCTTTTTTATTAGTGTGGACAAATTCTACAGGATCTTCAATGGTGATAATATGACGATGTTCAAAAAGGTTGATTTCATTTAAAAGAGCTGCTAGCGTAGTTGACTTTCCACTTCCTGTAGGTCCTGTAACTAAAATAAGACCTTTTTCTCGTCCAATTATCTCTTTGAAAACAATAGGGCAATTGAGCTCATCTAAAGAGGGAATATTGATAGGAATAATCCTAAAAGCGGCAGCTAGTTCAGTGTTCATGGTATAGTAATAGTTGGCACGAAAACGACCAATATCAGGAAACATAATCGCAAAATCAAGCTCTTTTTCCTCTTCAAGCTTCTTTTTTTGTTTATCGGTAATCAAGGTATAGCACATCTCTTCGATAACCCTACCATCAAGTTGTTCCATGTCCAAAGGAACCAGTTTCCCATCGATTCTTATTTGAGGCTCACTTCTACTTACAAGGTGCAAATCGGATGCTTTGTAAGCAACAACATTTTTAAGTAACGCTTTAATATTAAGTGAACTCATTATTTTAGTCTCCTAAGATGATTATTCGATAATTTTTGGAACAACAAAAAAGCCATTTTCACTTTGGGGTGCATTTCTAAGGATGGTTTCTACAATTTTTGGGTTTACATTTGGGATATCTTCACGAAAAGGAGTTCCACCACGCACTGTTGTAAAAGTTGCCTCTTCGTTATCCAAATGAAGTTCACTTAGATTTTCAACGAACTCTACAATTTCGCTAAGTTGTTTAATAACGCCTTCTCTTTTCTCATCACTTATCTTCAAAGACGAAAGTTTTTCTAATTTTTTTAGTAATTCATCATCAATTTTCACAGTTAAATCCTCTTCCAATCATTTTACGACTCCATTATACCAAATTGTCTTTTATAGTTGTAAGTACCGAATCACTAATTATGATGTGGTACTTAGTCCCTTTTTATATTTCTTGTGATAAACTTTTAGAGTTTTTATAAATTGTGGCCTTAAAAAGGATAGAGATTGGGATTGAAAGAAAATATTCAAGCAGTTAAAGAAGAGATGAGTGCTGAAGAGCAGTTTTTAGAGGGCATGATTAAAGGGGAACGATTTTTCAAGCGCCATAAAAACACTATTGTAGCTTTTGTAGTTATATTGGTTTTAGGTGCTGGTGGGTATGCACTGAGTGATTTTCTTCATCAAAATAATCTCAAGGTATCAAATGCGGCACATCAAGAGCTTATCAAAGATGCCAATAATCAAAAAGCACTTGAAATACTTAAGCAAAAAAATCCAAAACTCTATGAAATGTTTGCTTTTGAAACTGCTATTAAAAAAGGTGATGTTGAGACATTGAAAAAGCTTGCTACTTCAAAAGAAAATGCTATTTTGGCAGATTTAGCAACTTATGAATTATCTCAGTTAGATAAGAATGTCATCAGTAAAAGTGAACTTTTAGGAGGACTTGTTTTGCTAGAAGAGGGCTATGCTCTGTTAAAAGAGAATAAAGTAGAAGAGGCGAGGTTGAAATTTACTCAAATAGAGGCGAATTCACCATTCAAACAGATTGCAAAAAATCTAGAACACTATCAAGGCTTAAAATAATGGCAAACTTCAAAATACTTTTATCACTGTTCGTTTTACTTCTCGTTATGAGTGGTTGTGGGACCAAAAGACAATACTTTGAACCAGAAACACTCTCTGGCAAAGTTAGTTATGATGGTAGCCTACCAGGTACTATTATAGATTCTGTGAGAGATGGTGCTACGCTTTCTAATGGCCAAATCATTACAAAAAAAGGTCTTTCTACTGTTGTTTTACCTGAAGGATTTGTATACCTTTCAGAAGATAAGGGAAGATATGTTGCGGCTTCTAAGTGTGGAGAACTCAATATCCTCGACGCCAATAAAAAGATTTTATTTACTCAAAAGTTTGATATATCTGTTGCTTCTGCAACACTTAAAGAAGATATTCTTGCACTTGTTCTTGGTTCAAATGAACTTGTGTTAATTGATATTAAAGATGGAAAACAAGTGTTACATCTTCAACAAGACAATGTTTTTGTACTTGACTCACGCATAGCAGCACCTTATTTTTTAGGTGATTTGATTGTATTTCCAACCCTTGATGGAAAATTGGTCATTGTAGATGAAAAGACTAAAAAACCTATTCGTGATGTTGTTGTGAGTAATGAAAAGTTTTTTGGAAACATCATCTATCTTCAAGTTTTAGGGGATAGATTAGTGGCTGCGACCAAAAGTAAAGTTGTCTCCATTAATCCAAAATCTATGGCTTTCTTGGAAGTCGATGTCAAAGATGTCATTGTACTTGAAAATAGGGTCTTTGTTTTCACCAAAGACGGAAGAGTCATTTTAACGGATGCTGATCTTAAAGTTTTGAAAGAGCGAAAATTTCCTTTCGCAACTTTTGCAGGAACCATCCATGGAGATTTCATTTATATGATTGAAAAAGGTGGTTATATCATAGCGACTGATTTAGATTTAATTTCAATCAATATTTATAAATTGCCAGATGAAATTGAGACACACATGTTTACAACAGGTGATACTTTGTACTATAAAGGTCACTTTTTTAAGCTTAATAGAAAAAAATAGTATTTACGCTTTGATCAATGCATGAAAGAGATGTTAGAAATAGTTTGTAAAAAACATATTTTTACATCTCTTATCATGATTGAGCCCAAAGCATTGTGTAGTAGAAAAAAAGTCTCTATTTTTAATGGAGTAGATCAGCAATCATTCTATCATGTCATTTTTAGTCTCTCCCAAAAAAGTAGATTTGTCATTAAAAATGCAAAAGAATTTATTGAACTTGAACAAAAATTAGTCTTACATGTAGAACATCATTATAAATATAAGCATATATTGCTCAATAACGCTCTTTTATGTTCTAAAGCAGCATTACTATTGCGTCAAAATGGATGGAAGGTATACCCATGATATTGTGTGATATTGGAAACTCTAATGTGGACTTTTATCAAGATGGGAAGATTTGGAGTGTATCACACGCTAAATTTAAAGATTTTTCCACACGAGAAAGTGTTTATTATATTTGTGTTAATGAAGATATGAAGTATTATCTTCAACATAAAAATAATTTTATTGATTTAGAACCTTATTTCGAGTTTGATACGATTTACCAAGGTCTGGGAATAGATCGGATCGCTTCTTGTAGCACGATTAGTGATGGAATGATTGTTGATGCTGGAAGTGCCATTACCGTCGATATTATGTCGGGTGGAATGCACCTTGGAGGTTTCATTCTTCCAGGCATTGTGGCGTATGAGCAGTGTTATAAATCCATATCACCTAGACTTGATGTTTCAATTAATCCTAGTATTTTACTTGATGCTTTACCTCAAAAAACAAATGATGCTATCTCTTATGGTGTGATTCAGTCCATCATTCTTACTATAGAAGCTACATGTAAGGACAAAAAGATTTTTTTTACAGGTGGAGATGGAAAATTTTTCTCAAAATATTTTAAAAATGCCTTTTTTGATCGAACACTCATTTTTAGAGGAATGCTTAAAACAATAAAAAATTCAAACTTGAATGAATAAGGATATCAATGTTAACAGTAGCACTACCCAAAGGTAGAATAGCAGACGAAACTTTAGCAATTTTTGAAAAAATATTTAACAGATCATTTTGTTTCGATGATAGAAAACTGATCCTTGAAGAGGGCGGTTTTAGGTTTTTATTAGTACGAAACCAAGATGTACCTGCTTATGTTTTGCACCAATCTGCAGACATTGGTGTAGTGGGGCTTGATGTATTAGAAGAAAAAGATGAAGATTTATTGCGTTTATTGGATCTCAATATTGGCAAGTGTAAGGTTTGTGTGGGCATTCAAGAGGGAAAAGAAATTGACTATACAACGCCTGAACTTAAAGTAGCTACAAAGATGGTCAATATTGCTCAAAAATACTTTTCTAAAAAAGCTGTCGCTGTTGATATTATTAAGCTCTATGGCTCGATAGAATTAGCTCCTCTCGTAGGTCTTTGTGATGTAATTGTAGATGTGGTGGAAACAGGTGCTACAATGAAGCAAAATGGTCTTAAAGTTATTGAAACCATCATGGAATCTTCCGCCTATTTGATTGCTAATAAAAACAGCTTTATAGAAAAAAAAGAAGAAATTACGACCCTCTATTATAAAATCGGTGATGTGATTAAAGAGAAGTAATTGGCCTAAAAAAGGTCAATTACTTTTTGAATTTTTGAACTCAAATCGTGATCTCGTATAGGTTTAACAAGAAAATCAAAAGCACCACGGTCAAATGCTTCATTTTTTCTTGTTTCATCTGTTGTAAGGACAATGACAGGGAGCTTTTGGAATTCTGGCATAGATTGAAGATTAGTTAAAAATTCAATGCCATCCATAACAGGCATTTTGATATCCAGTAAAATGAGGTCAATCTGTACTTCAGTCTTCAAAAGATTCAAGGCATCAAGGCCATTAGTGGCTTCGACAATCGTATCAACATTGTCATTGCGTTTTAGCATAGAACTAATCAATTTAAGATTGATAAAATCGTCATCAACAGCCAAGATTTTTAATTTTTTCTCCATTGGTCAATCCCTTTTTTTAAATAAACTTGTTGAGTAAAAGCTCTAAATCTTTTTTACTAATTTGATTAGGTAATATGATACTAAAGGCTAAAGTAGCATCAAGACCTTTATCGTCGTCAGCGCTGGTAAACATAATTGTATTGATAGTTCCTAGCTTTTGTTGCATTTCAATATCTTTTACCCAGTTTGAAAAATACTCAGTCCCTTGCATAAGTGTTTCTTTATCAAATAAAATAAGCTTATAGTGTTTTTCTATAATCTTTTCTTTGAACTGTTCATAAGAAGAAGCAGATTCGACTGTTTGAGACATTTTTGAGAGCACACTAGTGAAAATCTTAGTTTCAATAGGACTTTTCTTGAATACCAAAATATCACAAATCTCAAGTACTGACTCTTCTGTAGCTATAGGTGTGATTTCCTCTTGTATAAATTCTTGAGGTTGTATTATTTCTTGCACAATATTAGGTTCAACTTTAAGAGGAGCACTTGGTGTTTTTTCTTCGACTATAAGGTCTTGATCTTCTTCACTGAAATCAATTTTATCTTGCATAAAGATATTGAGAATACTAATAATACTATCTTTTTTGATAGGTTTAGTGATATATTCATCAAGACCTTCTTTCATAAAGCGTTCCCTATCTCCTTTAAGCGCATTGGCAGTGATAGCAACGATAGGAATGTGAGGAAGTTTATTATTTTCTTCGTATTCTAAGATTTTATGAGTCGCTTCAATACCATCCATAATAGGCATTGCAATATCCATGAAAATCATAGCATAATCACTTGCTTTCCTTCTTTCAAGCGCTTGAAGACCATTAGGGACAATGGTAATATCAAGGCCTAAATCTTCAAGTGTTCTTTTGATAAGTTTTTGGTTAATTTCATTATCTTCAGCAACTAGGACTTTTGCTTTAAATTTTCTACCAAATGTTGCTTTAGGGATAAGGACTGGTTCTGTTGGAATTTCTTTTGTTGGAAGGAATTCTCTTTTAGCTTCAAGGACTTTGACCAATTTTGAAACATTGATAGGTTCATAAATAGGTGTGATGTATTTGGTGTTGTATTCACTAAATTTTGATTGTTGAGAAGATTTTAAAATAAGAATGATAGGAACTTTTATTTTTTTATATTCTTCTAGTTCTTCTTTGGTGAGGTTACTATAGTCTGCGACAATAATATTGCTGCCAGATTTAAAGATAAGGTTTTTAAGGCCACTAAAGTCACTGTAGTATTTAACATTCGATCCAAAATAGTTAAAGTAATCATACATAAATTCAGTATGAGCTTTGCTACTATTGAGTGGTGAACAAAGGGCACAGTTAAACTCTCCAAAGCGATTCTTTTGGTCAATACCACTTGAGTTTGATTCTATAAGATCTAAGACAAAGTAAAATTTACTTCCTTTTCCCTCTTCACTTGAAACTTCGAGTCTGCCACCCATGAGCATAATATATTTAGAAGAGATAGTAAGTCCAAGTCCTGTTCCTCCAAATTTACGAGTAATAGTAGAGTCTGCTTGATTAAAGGCATCAAAAATGCCTTCAATTTTGTCTTTATTAATACCAATACCAGAATCATGGACACTAAAGAGAACTCTTGAAAAATTCATTGGAGCACCGTCTAATCGTTTGATTTCAACAGTAATCTGACCATTGTTTGGTGTAAATTTAACAGCATTACTCATTAAATTAATAAGTACTTCTTTGATTTTTACAGCATCACCCTTAAGGTAATTATGTAGGCTAGGATCAATATACAAAGAGAGTTGAATATTTTTTTCTGCTGCTTTAGGTCCATAAACTTCAATAGCATTTTCAAATTCATCAATAGGAGAGAAGAGAATTTCGTCGATTTCTATTTTATTGCTTTCTACTTTAGAAAGATCTAAAATGTTATTAATAATAGCCAACAAGTTTTCAGAACTTTTTTCGATAACATCAACAAATTCTTTATTTTCTTCATCCAAGTCAGAATTTTTAAGAAGCTCTGTAAAACCTATAATTCCATTGAGTGGTGTTCGTATCTCGTGCGACATATTGGCAAGGAAGATACTTTTTGCAGCACTAGCTTCTTCTGCATTTTTCCTTTCTTTAGCGATATTTTCGATGGCTTTGTCAATAATAGCGTAGGCGACATTCATACCCTCTGCAGTATGGAAATCAACTTTTTCTTTGGTATCAGCCAATTCTTCAACTCTTCCAAAGATACTTTCCAATCCTTTAAGGTTTTTCTTAAATTGTCCAGAAAGCGTAAATCCAAGTAACATCAAGATAATTGAAATAATCCATGTTGCTCCAGCGCCGATAAGCTGACCCATGTTTTGATTGTCATAACTTTTTTCTTCTTCATACAGAGCATTTTGGATAATTTGTGATGCCTTATCAAGAAGTTCAATTTTTTGAGTCAAAAGTCCAAACCAGAATGTAGGATCAATCAGGTATTCGCCCGTTTGTGAAGCGATGATAAGCTCTCCTCTTGCTTTAACGACTTCTTCTTCAAGTTTAATATTAGTTGTTAATGTATAAAGATTTTCAATTTGTCCTTTGGACATTTTATCATTAATAGCGGTATAGTCAAAAGCATTAACAGATCCAGAAATATTAATCCAGATCGAAAGATCACTTTCAGTAAAGGGGACATATTGGCTTAATATTTTAGAGATAAATCCTCTCTCCTGACCTAAATATTCAATATTTTTATAAGCAGAAACCAATGAATAGGTAAGGTTAGCAATTTTTGCGTTTGTATTGATTGTTCCGATGGATTCTAGTTCTTTAAGTAGTTGTGCGTTAATTTGACTGTAAAATTCAAAAAACATTTTATTAAAATCAATAGAAAAGTTGTCTACGCTTTGTCTCACCTCGGTGATTCGGTTAAGAAAAGGCATAATGGTTTTAACATGAGGTGTTATTTCATGTGTTTGAAAAAAGTCAAGGAATTCTTTCATTGACTTGTTAACACTTAGGCGTTGTTCTTGTAGGGC
>JAQWCT010000279.1 GCA_028705785.1 Sulfurospirillaceae bacterium
ACTAAAGCGATAGAAGAGATTGTTTCATCTGTATTGCCAGAGGGCTATACTTTTTCATGGGCAGGAACATCGTATCAAGAAAAGCTTTTAGAAAAGCACGGCAATTATACTTCTATCTATGCGGCATTATTTGTCTTTTTGATTCTAGCGGCATTGTATGAGAGTTGGAGTATCCCTATCGCAGTTATCATCTCTATCCCTTTTGCGATTTTTGGCGCGGCACTGAGTGTTTATTTAAGAGGGCTGGAGGCAGATATTTATTTTCAAGTAGGGCTTATAACCTTGATTGGATTGTCTGCTAAAAATGCTATTTTGATTGTGGAATTTGCCATCGATAAACTTAAAGAGGGCATGAGTCTTCTTGATGCTACGATTGAAGCTGCAAGGTTGAGATTTAGACCTATCATCATGACTTCATTGGCGTTTATCGTAGGAACACTTCCACTAGCGCTAAGCAGTGGGGCAGGGTCTGCTAGCCGCCATATCATCGGTACAACGGTGGTTGGTGGTATGATAACCGCTACGCTTATCGGTGTTTTATTTATCCCTATGTTCTTTTATTTGGTCGTGAGTATTAAACGAAAGTTTAGCCGAAAAAAGACACAAGAATAATATTTTTTATGCTTTACATGTAAGGATTTTTCTTACATGTAAAGCTCTTTCTCTCCTTCTCATGTTTTCTCACATTTTATTTGACAAATACTCTCAAAAAATAGTATCATTTCATAATGACTGACGGTCATTCATTACATAAGGACTTAACAATATGGCTCGGATTATTGACAAAGAAGAGAAAAAGTGCGCTATTGCCAAAGCTTCGATTGACCTTTTTTGTGAAAAGGGGATTCAGCAAACCAGTATTGACGAGATTGCTAAGAGCGCAGAAGTAGCCAAAGGAACTATCTATCTTTATTTCAAAAATAAAGAAGAGATTGTCTTTACGATTTGGGATATGCTTATACAACAACATGATGAGGCATTTCAACAGCGTGTTACAGTAGATATGAGTGCTAAAGAAAAAATTCTCGAATATTTTAACTTTAGTGAGTGTGAGAAAGAGCATGATAAAGAAAAAATGCTCATACTCTATCAACATTTTTTTAGTTCTATGTTGATTGATACAACAGGACTTTACTCTGCCTATTTTGAAAGCTTTTTTCAACAAGACTACGATTTTATTTCAACTTGTTTAAATGAAGGAATTGCCAAAGGAGAATTGTCTACTGACAATGTAGATATGCTAACTTACACCATCATTATGCTCTTAAAAGGTGTTTTAATCAGAGCAAAAGCTAGCAATATGGGCTTTTATGAAGCTCAAAAAACCCTCTCTCAACACATTATTTATTTACTCGATCAATTTACAAGGAAAGTATCATGAAAAAACTGAGTTTTTTATGCTTTGTTCCATTATTGGCTTTTGCTGGAAATTTGCCCGAACTCTTAACTCTCGCAGAACAAAACAAACAAGTGGAATCTTCACGCTATATGCTTGAATCTGCCAAAGAAAAAGAGTCATCCATTAAAAGTGGCTATCTACCCAGCCTAAGTCTTGGTGCGAACCAAACTTACAACCAAGAAGAAACCATGTTTGCCCCTGAAAAAAGTCGTACTGGTTCTGCCACCGTCTCTTTTATCCTCTATGATGGAGGAAAGAGAGAAGCAGTGTTTGACCAACAAGAAGCTCTTGTCAAATCCGCTACTTTTTCGTTAGCTTCTGTACAAAACAATGTTTCATTGAATGTTATCTATTACTACTACAATTACATCAGTACACTTGCTAGCCGAGAATCTATGCTTCAAAAGATGGAACAACTGAGTGCTGAGCGTTATCGTTTAGAAAAATACCTCTCAGTAGGCTCTGCAACAGCGGATGAACTTCAAAAAATCATCTCGACCATCGAGCAAACTAAAGTTGACCTATTAACCTTAGAGAACACGCTTAACAATATTTCCAATACCTTAGAATACCTTACAGGTAAAGAAGTCAGCGTAGAAAAAGGCTCAACCGTAGTATTGCAAGAAGTAAAGGCGGAGGATGCCACGCGTTTTGATATCTTAGCTTTAGAAGAGAGTGTCCAAAGTGCTAAAGCAGAAACACAAGCAGCTAAAGCGCCTCATCTTCCAACCATTAAAATCGAAGATTCGTATTCACGGTTTAAATACGACTACGCAAATCCAGCCTTTGCAAATGACAATGACCGCCAAAATACCGTTCAACTTACCATGCAATGGAAGATTTTTGATTTTGGTTCTACCTCATCTTCTGTTCAAGCGGCACAAAAAATGTATCTTTCCAAAAATAGTGATTTAGCGTACGAAAAAAGCAAAGCCAAAGCAAGTTTTAAAAGCGCTCAAAATAGCTACCAAACAGCGCTTGCAAAGATTGAAGCAGCCAAAGCAAGATTGCAAGCTTCTGAGATGACTTACGACCTTGTTCAAAAGAAATTTCAACAGGGCATCGTCAATAATGTCACCTATCTCGATGCCCTCACCGATAAGTTTAATGCTCGC
>JAQWCT010000280.1 GCA_028705785.1 Sulfurospirillaceae bacterium
CAGCAGATCGTAGAGATTGTGCTTGATGGTAGCGAAGCGAAAGATCTTCACGTTGGAGATATTGTAAGTCTTGGTACAAAAGCTTTTGCTCCTATGATTCAAAAGATGAAGGAGAAGTGATGAAAAAGCTCTTGATGTTTGTTTGTGTCTTTTTTTTAGATCATGCTGTTGCGGATGATCTTAAAATTGCGGTTGGTGCGGGGTATAAAAAACCTGTCTTGGAAGTTTTAAAAGCATATGAACAGACACATCAAGGTCAGAAAATTGACGCTATGTATGGCAATATGGCACAAATTTTTGCACATGCTGTCAAGCGAAGCGCAGAAGTCGCCAGTTTATAATGTAAGAAAGTTGCGAATTGAAACTTAAACCACCTCTGAATTTTGACTGCTTTGGTTTGAAGATTTAGCTTCAAACTTATAAATTTCTGAGTGTAAAACTCCTGTTTGTTTCTTCTCTTTAAGTCGGTAACTGTCTCCTTGAATATTGATGATATGTGAGTGATGTAACACTCGGTCTAATATAGCGGTTGTGACTATTTTATCCCCTGCAAATACTTGAACCCATTTACTGAATACTAAATTGGATGTAAAGATGGTAGAGCTTTTTTCATAGCGTTTCGAGATAATCTGAAAAAAGTGATTGGCTTCTTCTTTACTCATATTAAAGTATCCTATTTCATCAATAACAAGAACCGATGGGCTTGTGATGGATTTGAGGAAGCTATCGTATTTCTTCTCTTTTTTGGCTCTGTTGGCACTGCTTAAAAGCTCACTAATGGTGGTAAACCTAACCTTATAGCGATGTTGTACGGCTTTATACGCAAGAGCAATGGCAAGATGCGTTTTACCCACACCGCTTTCACCTAAAAGGATGATGTTTTCACGTTTTTTAATGAATCCAAGATTAGATAGCTCTTCAATCTGTTTACGGTTCACACCCACTGAGAAGGTATAATCAAACTGCTCTAAGGTTTTAATGGCAGGGAATCCTGCAAGCTTGGTAAGCGTACAGGTAGAGCGTCCTAATCTATTATCGACTTCATTGCGCAGTAGTTCTTCAAGGAACTGAACATACTGCCAATTCTCTTTAGCTGCTAAAGTTGCTATATCATGGTATTTCATGCTAATAGTAGAAAGACTCAGCTCTTTGCAGAGCTCTTCAATGGATAGGGTTAGCTCCATACTAATGCTCCACTCACCATTCCAACGGGAAGAACGATATTTGCAATCACAGGGATAAACTCATCGTAACATTGAATATCACGATTAGGAATATAGAGTTTATCGATGTCATGATACTGATTGATTGGTGTATAGTTTTTAGCTACACTTTCAATCAAAGCTTTGGGGTGGATTCCTTGATAGGCTTTAGGCACGGGATGCAGTTGCAGCTGCTCCTGTGCCAACAATTCAAAGGGTACTTGCAATGTTGTTTGATGAATACGACGATTGGCAGTTGTCTCTAACCACTTCAAGACTTCTGCATTGGCATTTTCTAGTGTCAGGGTGTAGTGCTTCATGCCGAGTTTGACACGAAGTCCATTATGAAAGTTATACCGCAGATAGTGGTTAAAGCGTTCTACTTTTCCTTTCGTTTTTGCACGATAGGGTTTACACACTTTAATGCTAAATCTACAATGTTTGGCAAAGTCCTCAAAGAGAGGATTGAGTTTATGTTTGCCTCTACCATAGCTATTACGCCCTAAAATAACCGTTCGCATATTGTCATACAAACACTCCTTGGCAACACCTCCGAAGTAACTAAAGGCATTCATATGACATCCAATAAGCGTTTCTATTTTTTCATTATTAACATACTCAACATACGAAGCCCTAGAGTATCCCATTGTGGCAACAAATGCGGAGAGATTATCTTTAGGAAACTCTATCCAATCGACTTGCATCTGCTGGGCAGGTTTGGTTTCAAAGCGAATAATAGGTTCTTCACTCTTGGCACGAGCCCTAAGCTCATATCGTAGTATGACTTGCTGTAACCAACGTAAACTTCCATCGTATCCAAGCTTCTTAATCTCTTCATAAATCACGGTTAAGGGTATTTCGCTCTTCTGGTGTTCTGCCATCTCTAGCATCTTGGCAATATGTGGCAAATAGGGATCAACACTGTTGATCACGGGAGGTCTATTGATATGGGGAATATAATCATCTGGAAGATTGGCATAACGCCTTACAGTATCTCTTGAAATACCTAGCTTTCTTGCAATAGCACTCTTACTCAACCCCTCAGCTAAAA
The DNA here is from genome assembly GCA_028705785.1 of Sulfurospirillaceae bacterium. Taxonomy (GTDB): domain Bacteria; phylum Campylobacterota; class Campylobacteria; order Campylobacterales; family Sulfurospirillaceae; genus Sulfurospirillum. Next base: position 2,254 of record JAQWCT010000280.1, read on the forward strand.
ACTTCTTTATCATCTTAATTTCACCTTTTTTTAACACTCAACTCCTTTCCAGAAATTTGAAAATGGAGTTTAACCAATTTAACTTGGTTCTTTAAGGTTTTAAATCAAAATGCAACTCTCAAATCACATTTTCAACTGACTAGTTTAGCACTTCGTCCGACAAGAGAAGACCTTGGGTATAAACTCATTGGTTATATGGTTCTCTTTACACTTCTAGCGTATGCTTGGAAAGTTAAAATCTGGAAAGAAGTTCACTAAG
>JAQWCT010000281.1 GCA_028705785.1 Sulfurospirillaceae bacterium
GTTATTTTTTGTTCTAAAAATGCTACATGTAAAGCTTTTCTAATGACCTCTATGCGAGCTTCAACAAGCGCAATTCTATCAAAGAGGGCTTCAAGTTTAGTTGATTTGTCTACGACTTGTTCAGGGGTCGCAAGTTTACCGATATCATGCATCAAGGCTGCAAAATTGATTTGTTTGATTTCTTCAGCGCTAAAATGTTTATCTTTATAAAAAGTGTTATCATGGCTAATCGCTTCTGCGAGCATAACACTCAGTTTGACCATGCGTTTGATATGCCCAGCGGTATAAGGAGATTTTTTACTAATTGCAAAAATGATGCTTTTCAAGAAAGCTTCAAGAAGTTTTTCCAAGCCTTGGATAAGTGTCGTATTGGTGATGGCAATGGCTGCTTGCGAAGCGAGCGAGAGGGTAATGGATTCATCTTCACTATCAAATGTAATAGATGCGTTTGTTTGCAAGTCCATTTTATTGATGAGTTGCAAAACGCCGATAATTTCATGTTCGTGGTCTTTTAGAGGAATAACAAGCATCGATTTTGAACAATATCCTGTACCTGCATCAAATTTCTTCGTTCCTTCAAATGAAAATCCCTCTGCTTCATAGACATCAGGGATATTCACCAGACGATCTTCGAGTGCACAGGTCGCTGCAACCATTTTTTTATTGGGTGTACCATCTTCGAGATAAAGAGGAAGAGGTGGCCATGTTATTTCTCCGCTCGTTCCACCCATTTTAATGCTTAACGAATCAGTTTGTACGACCTTAAATCTTAAATGTTTATCATCCATTAAATACAAAGTACCACCATCAGCATTGGTAAGTGACTTTGCTTCAGAGACGATCATTTCAAGTAGAGAGTCAAGATTTTCTTCTGCTGAGAGCGCAGTACCGACTCTATTAAGTTTTTTAATTTTTTCATTAATGGTATATTTTGTATGACTTTTTTGCAATGAACCTGTTTTGAAGTCTATTGTCTCACCATCGCATAGGACGAAGTCTTGAGTGATTCCTATAGCCTCAAGTTCTGTGAGAATGGTGTCTTGATAAAAAGGTTTAATATGATTGATGTATACCTTCACTTCTTTTCTTTGGAGCAATAAAAGCTCTTCACCTAAAAACGCAGGAGTGAGATGTTTGCTATCTTTGGCTACTTTGGAGAGATAATTGGGGAAAGAGACATCAATAATCAAAGAAGTAACGGTTTTATTGGTATTGATAAGATCCCATAACGCCTGATTTTTAAAAGAATCTGCTGAAAAGACGATGGAATGATTTTCTTTTTCAATGAGGTAGCCACAACAAGGGACTGTATGATTAGAAGGTAAAGGTGTCAGGAAAACACCCTCTTCAATCTCGTAGCGTTGATTAAATTCTATTTCAACATAAACGATGGAGGATTCTTCTGTACCAATGAGGCAAATATCGGTAAAATCTGGCCAAATATCCCAATTAAAAATATGTTCCCTGATTGCTTTAAGTGTTTCAGGAAGTCCATATAAGCGAAGTGGTTCACTTCTTTGTGAAAAAAAGTTATCGATTAAAAAAGCAGTATCGACGATGTGGTCAAGATGGGCATGCGAAAAAAAGATATTGTTTACATGTAAAGCTTCTTTGCCCAAAGCATTCATAATGTTACCCGCATCAATCAGGGTGTTTTTAGTCACTTGAATGCAAGTGGTAAAAGCATTATCCGATCTGCTTCCTTGTGCTCCAAGTATCTTTATATGGCTCATTATTATCCTTTGGTGGTATGCTCAAACACACCATTAAATGCGACTGGTGGAAATTCGATATAGTGCAAACATCGCTCAATGTAAATGTTATAAATGGCTTGATTAGTCTTGTTATCCCAGCGCTCAATCTCTTGAAAAATAACCAGTGCTTCTTGAAAAGAAGCTTGTTTATAAAGTGAAATAGCATGATGGTAAAGGGTAAGTTCTTTGTGGATTTGTTCTTTGCTGACACCATAAAGAGAATGCTCTCTTTCTTTATCGAAGTCATGAATTTGCCAAATTTCGATAGGTTCACTTTTGCCCTTAACTGTTACAAGGTCTAGGAACCTGAAAATATACGCCCCTTTGAGTTGCTCTTTCGTGAAGTTAGAAATATTGAGTTTTGAATTATAGTATTTACACAATGACTCAAGTCTCGCACCTAGATTGATAGGATCACCAATAACGGTATAATCGCTCCTATCACTCGAACCCATTTCACCTACGATAGCAACACCCGTGTTGAGCCCGATACCTATATCAATGACAGGAACACCTTTTTTATCCGCCATTTTAACGGCATTGATAAAGTCTGGGTTTGCCCTTATGGACTCATTGAGCATTTTGAGATGATGAAGTTGTTCTAATGTTGCGCTGACGGCTTTGTCGGCGTGATCTTCAACGGCTAAAGGTGCATTCCAATACGCCATAATAGCATCACCGATAAATTTATCAACCGTTCCACCACTTTTAATAATAATTTCTGTCATAGGATCCATGTAAGTATTCATAAA
>JAQWCT010000079.1 GCA_028705785.1 Sulfurospirillaceae bacterium
ACTAGGCGAAGTTCGCTCAATTCTACCTTTGATAGAATCTTTAAGAGGCGAAGTGGTCAATGTGAGTGTGATAACCCAAACGGGTTTTAAAGAAGCATCAAGAGTAGAGAATGCGCAGATTCGTTACTTGCCGTATGAAATATTTTTGCCCTTTTGGACGCGTGCTCAAAAAGTACTTGTCGTGATGGAAGCAGAGCTTTGGCCGATGCTTTTTGTGGTAGCAAAAGCGAAGGGTATGAAGACGATTTTGATGAATGCACGCGTTTCAGATAAATCGTATCAGTCTTATCTACGATTTGGATTTTTATATCGATGGATTTTTGCGCACATCGATGTTGTTTTCGCACAAAGTGAAATTGATAAAAATAGGCTGATGGAACTGGGAGCAAAAAGTGTGCAAGTGGGTGGAAATATCAAAGCATTTCAAAAGCTTACCGTGAGTCGAGCCTATCCAAAGCCTATGGGTAAGAGGGTGATTATCTTGGCGAGTACCCATGAAAATGAAGAGGCTTTAATCCTTTCCAATATATCGCTACTAAAAGATGATATGCTTATCGTTGTTCCAAGACACCCCGAGCGATTTGGAAAAGTAGAGAGTGTGTTAAAAGAGTATACGGCGTCCCATCATCTCTCTTATGGTGCATTATCGCGCAATGAAGATTTGCAAAGTGATGTTGTGTTGTGTGATAAGATGGGTGAGCTTATCAATCTTTACGCCATAAGTGATATTGTGATTTTAGGCGGTTCTTTTATCGATGGCATTGGTGGGCACAATCCATTGGAACCTGCACATTTTAAGACAAAAATCATCAGTGGGCCCTATGTTTTCAACCAAAAAGCACTTTTTAAATGTGTTGAAAATATCGTTACATGTAAAGACGAACAATTAAGAGGTGTTTTTGAAAACAGTGATGTGATCAAAAATAGTTCTATTATCAACAGTGGGGACATTGAGCCTTTGTTGAAAGAAATTTTAGAAAAATAAATAAGGCGTAAAAATGGAAAAAGCATATAAACTTTTAGCAGGGCAAGAGGGTATCTCTAACCGTGCTGCAAAAGATTTGATAGACAGAGGTGTCGTGTATTCTGGTGGTAAAAAAGTAGTCGTAGCTAGAGGCGAGATGTCTGGAGATTCAAGTTTCAAAATAGAAAAAATAGCCAAAATAAAGACGATTTTTGAAGATGATTTTATCGTAGCAGTTGATAAGCCAGCATTTGTGACTTCAGAAGAAGTGGCTTTGGAGAAAAAATTACCTCTTTTGCATCGACTTGATAAAGAGACCAGTGGTGTTTTATTGCTGACCAAAGATGATGAGTTTAGAAAAAAAGCGGTGGATGCTTTTAAAAAACATGAAGTCCTCAAAGAGTACATTGCTATCGTTGAAGGTCGCGTGGCAGAAGCCGTGACGATTAATGCACCTATTATTACAATTAAAAAAGGTAGTACTGCACACAGTCGAATCAGTAGCGATGGCAAAGAAGCGATTAGTCATATTGAGCCTTTAATGATTGAGGGTAAGCGAACGAAAGTTAAAGTAACCATCGAGACAGGGCGAACACATCAAATTAGAGTTCATCTTAAAAGCATCGCTGCACCTATTCAAGGCGATACCGAATATGGTGGAAGACCGTATAAACGCATGATGCTACACGCTTCAAAAATAGAACTTTTGGGATATAGTTTTCAAAGTAAAGAGCCAGAAGATTTTACAAGGTTTGTATTGTAGTTCTCGGCATAGTTTAAGAATTTATTTAGTTTAAAGTATTTTTTCTGTATTATTGCATTCCTCTATTATGAGGCATTTTGTATAAGGATAGTTTAGTGTTTGAGGTTTTAACCGATTCTTTTAGATCAGCAATCAACAAAGTTCGCTTTAGTGATGATGAAAAATCTTTAAAAAATGCACTTGAGAATCTCAAGAAAGCATTGCTTAAAGCAGATGTCCATCACAAAATTGTTCGTGATTTGTTGCGTCAAGTAGAAATCGATACAAAAGCTAAAGGCATTGGACAAGTCAATTTTTTACGCTCTTTAAAAACAAATCTTACGGCTATATTAACAGCCCCTGGAAAACAGGGTTTTGTTTTTGCTTCCAAGCCTCCAACAACGGTTTTGATGGTGGGTTTGCAAGGAAGTGGTAAGACAACAACAACAGTTAAACTTGCTAATTATCTCAAACTACGACAAAAGAAAGTTTTAGTCGTTGCGTGTGACCTTCAAAGGTTAGCAGCGGTTGAGCAGTTAAAGCAATTGTGTCATGCTAATGAGATTGATTTATATTTTGAAGAGAATAGTTCAAATCCTCTTAAAATAGCACAAAATGCTATGAAAAAAGCCAAAGAGGGCTTATATGATGTTGTTTTAGTCGATACAGCAGGTCGTTTGGCGATAGATGCTGAACTTATGAATGAGCTTGAATCGATTAAAAATAGTATCAATCCTGATGAAGTTTTTTATGTTGCAGATTCAATGACAGGTCAAGATGCAGTTAAAAGTGCGGTGAGTTTTCACGAGAAAATCGTTCTTAGCGGTGTAATTTTAAGCAAGTACGATGGTGATGGAAAAGGCGGTGTTGCTCTAGGAATTGCTGAGCAAACCAATGTTCCGCTTCGCTTTGTGGGTGTGGGTGAAAAAGTTGCTGATTTAGAACACTTTATACCTGATCGTATTGTCAGTCGTTTGATGGGTGAGGGTGATCTTGAGACTTTGGCTGAAAAGACAAGCTCAATTATCGACGAAAAACATGCAAAAGAGATGACTAAGAAGATCAGAAAAGGTGAATTTAACTTTAATGACTTTTTAGACCAGATGGAACAAATGAAAAAACTTGGTAGCATGAAATCACTTTTGGGGATGATTCCAGGACTTTCTTCCATGGCTGGAAAGCTTAAAGATGTTGATTTGGAAAACTCTGTGGAGATGAAACGCATCAAAGCGATGATTGGCTCTATGACAAAGAAAGAACGCGAAGACCCAGAACTTTTAAATAATAGTAGAAAACGAAGACTAGCAGAGGGTTCAGGACTTTCACAACAAGAAGTAAATCGCTTCTTAAAACAGTTCCAAAATGCTGCAAAGATGGCAAAGAAATTTTCAGGAAAAAAAGGAATGCAAGACTTACAAAATATGCTCTCGCAATCCAAACAAGCACAAATCCCACGCTAGTGCGTGACGATTTATATTTACATGTAAGCTTTACATGTAAATCTAAGTCGTAAAAAATTTAAGGAGACCATACAAATGGCAACAGTTGTTAGATTAACAAGAATGGGAAGAAACAAAACTCCATTTTACAGAATCGTAGTTACAGACAGTAGAAAAAAGCGTGATGGTGGATCAATTGAGACTATTGGTTACTACAATCCATTAACAGAGCCACAAACCATCAAATTTGATGCAGAGAGACTTGCTTATTGGAAAAGCGTTGGCGCAAAGCTAAGTGACAGGGTTGCGAAAATCACTGGAAAATAATCATGATTGACAAATTTCTCGAAGAGTTTGCCAAGCTTTTGGTTGACAATCCAAGTGGTGTGAGAGTTGAGCGAAGCGATGTTGATGAAACATTTTGCGAAGTTGTCATCTATGCGGATAAAGTAGATACGGGTAAGTTGATTGGCAAAGATGGCAAAATGATCAATTCGCTCAAAACGCTTATCTCTGGATGTAAAGCAAAAGATGGTAAATCTTATAGAGTAACTGTTAAAGCAAACGATGAACAATAAAAACTCACTCATAGAAGTCGCTCAAGTAGGGCGACTTGTGGGCTTAAAGGGTGAGTTAAAACTCAATCTTCACTGCGATTTCCCCGAACAATTCAAAAAAGGCAACTCTTTTGTCACCCAAAAAGGTGAGACACTTGAAGTGCATTCTTTTAATCAAGGCAGAGGACTTATCTCTTTTGTCGGCTATCCAAGCAGAGAAATTGCTGCTAAACTTGTCAATACTTTTTTACTCACTACCGAAGAAAAATCAACCAAAGAGTGTGCATTAGGTGAGGGCGAATTTTTTTGGTTTGAAATGATGGGTTCACAAGTGATAGATGATGGCGTTTGTTTAGGTGTGGTTGAAGAGATTGAACGCATTGCTGCTACTGATTATTTGGTCATAAAAACAGATGAAGCACTTTTAAAAAAAGGGTTTGTGAAAAGTTTTTATATTCCTTACATTGACCGCTATATCGTTTCATTTGATAAAATAACAAAAGAGATTTTTACTAAAGATAGTTTAGGAATTTTGGAGAACTCTTGATGCGTTTTTCGTTTGTAACGCTTTTTGAGGGTTTGATATCATCTTATTTTGAAGATTCGATTCTAAAGCGAGCACTTCAAAACAATCTTCTTTCCATTTCTTTTTATAATCCCAGAGATTTTACTACCAATAAACATGGCAAAGTTGATGACTATCAAGCTGGTGGTGGAGCAGGACTTTTACTTTTTCCTCAACCTCTTTTTGATGTTTTAGATACGATTAAAAAAGAACATCCTAACGCATACATCATCTTTCCTACACCTGCTGGAAAACCTTTTGCCCAAATCGATGCTAAACGCTTAGCGCTTAAAGAACATTTGGTTTTTGTCTGTGGACGCTACGAAGGTATTGATGAGCGTGTGATAGAAACTTATGCGGATGAAGTGTTCTCTATCGGAGATTATGTCTTAACAGGTGGTGAGTTAGCAAGTTTGGTGATGAGTGATGCCATTAGTCGCAATATCGTAGGTGTTCTTGGCAATGAAGACTCTTTAAGTATGGAAAGTTTTGAAAGCGAGCTTTTGGAAGCACCTTCTTTTTCAAAACCTCCCATTTATGCAAATAAATCTGTGCCCTCAGAGTTTTTAAAGGGTAATCACGCTAAAATCACAAGCTTAAAAAATAAAATGTCTGAATTTAAAACAAAATACTTCAGACCAGATCTGTTTTCCCGCTTTAGCGTGAGGCATTGAACAATGAAAAGGATTATACCATGAGAAATAAATTTATCGAAGCTTTTGAAGCAGGACAGATTGCTAGCAAAAATGTTCCTGAGTTTAGAGCAGGTGATACACTAAGAGTTGCTGTAAAAATTGTTGAGGGCGACAAACAACGCGTTCAAAATTTTGAAGGTATTTGTATCGCAAGACGCGGTCAAGGTACAGGCGAAACATTTATGGTTCGTAAAATTGGTGCAAACAGTGTTGGCGTTGAGAGAATTTTCCCAATCTATTCTGATAGTATTGATGAAATCGTTGTTCTTAGACGCGGTGTTGTTAGACGTGCGAAATTGTTCTATCTTAGAGATAGACGTGGTAAAGCTGCAAAAATTAGAGAACTTAGAAAATAATACTTTTTCGGCAGTAGTAAAAATCATACTACTGCCACTTCTTTATGAAAATCCACAATGACTGTTTAACTTGTATTCAAAATCAAGCTCTTAGAGTTTGTGAACTCTTACATGTAAAGCCATCTCAACAAAAAATCATCGAAAATCTTGCTAGGAAGCATATCCAAAGCTTTGATTTCACCCTTACACCTCCTCATAATGCTACACCTCTGTATGAAGAAATTGCCTTATTTTTGAATGTTGAAGATTTGTATCAAGAAGTTAAAGCAAACTCAACAGCTATGGCAAAAGCGTTTGTCCCTTTTTGTGAAAATGCCATTGCTCAAAGTCCTCACTCACTTTTAACAGCTACCAAAACCGCAGTTGCTGGGAATGTCATTGATTTGGCGTCAGTAATGATGTATGATTTGGGTGAAGAGCTAGACAAAATCTACCATACGCCCTTTGCCATTGATGATTTTGAGGCATTGGAAACTACCTTGCAAACAACGCAAACACTCGTGTATTTAGCGGATAATGCAGGTGAAGAGATTTTTGATAAACTCTACATTCAAACACTTCACTCACTTTTCCCTCATATCCAAGTGTACTATTTTGTACGAGGAAACCCTATCATTAATGACCTTACATGTAAAGATGCTTTTGCCTCTGGGTTAAATGAAGTTGCCACCATCATTGACAGCGGTGTCCCGACACCTGGCCTTGCCATAGAATTGATGAGCAAAGAGGCAAAAAACATCTTTGATAAGGCAGAGTGTATCATCTCAAAAGGCATGGGAAACTATGAGTGTTTAGGTGAAGTGAGTGGACTTCCTATCTTCTTTTTACTCAAAGTTAAATGCGAAGTCGTAGCTAATGCAATTGGTGCAAAGTTGGGGGATATTGTTTGTAAAAGAGGGATTTGTTAAAACTAAAAATTTTCAAACCATTCTTTTTTGATATTAACTTTTTCAATAAGTTCTATATCAACACCTAATTTAAGATCTTTTAATTTACTTACAAAATCATTTCCATCTATAAGATCTATTGGTGGCGCACCGTCTCTTTGTGCTTCCTTTTTAGCTTCTCTAGTAAATGTTCCTGTTGTTATAATAAGACCTTTGTCTGCGCGTCCTATCATTGCTCCTCTAAAATCTCTTACAATAGGAGCGCTAACAGAGTCTCTATATCTTTTTGCCTGAAAGACAACATGAAATGACATTACTCCGCCTAGTCGGATAACACCTTTCCCATCAATTCCTCCATCATTAGTAAATTGTGTGACTTCAACATTAATAAATCCTAATTCTCTTAATAATCTTTGGCACAGTCTCTCAAATGCTTCGGGTTGTATTGTTTTTAAAATATCCAATAATTCTTCCTGCCATGTTAAAGTTGAAACTTCATTACTCAAAGTTAAGATTTCTTCATTGCTTGGCATATCTTGATCGTCGTAGGTAAGAGTGCTTTTTTTGACTTCACCAGCAACGAATTGTCTAATACGAATATCATCAATTATTTGATCTTTTGAGCCTTTCTCAGTTAATGCCCAAACTCCTCTTGCTGAGTTATCAATTAATCCATATCGCTTTAGGTAAGTTCTTGCCCAAGCCAATCTGTACTCTAATTTGGTTGTATTCCCTCTATGAATATCATTAATTTCTTCTTCATTCAAGTTAAGTAGTTCTATAACCTTTTCTTCAATTTCATTAATAGAGCCAGAGCCTCCAAGTTTTTTTAGGGCAATAATAGTTGGTTCAAAAAGTTTATTGTATGTATACTTGAACAAGAATTATCCTTCAATTATATTATTTTGATTGTATCGTACAAAAAGAAATCTAAATAAATACATAATAAGTTTGTAATTTTATTATATTAGTTATAGATACGCCTCATACAACTTTTGTACGCCCTCTCGTATCTGCTCCAAACTCGAATTAGTATAATTTAATCTACCAAAAGAACTCACTTTTTTATCAGCAAAAAAGACACTTCCTGGAACAAATGCGACCCCTTTTTGAATAGCTTTGTCAAAGAGTTGCATACTGTCTTTGCAGTTTTTAAAATTGACCCAGATAAACATACCACCTTCTGGTTTGACAAAAGAGATACTTTCTCCAAAAGTCTCTTCAAGTGCTGTTATCATCGTATCTCTTTTGGTTTTGTAATGTTTGATTAAGGCTTTTGTATGTGTTTCCAAATCCCCATTTTGCATCATGAGCGCGGCGATATGCTGGAAGAATTTTGAGTTTTGCAGATCCGTGCTTTCTTTGCTACATGTAAGCGCCTCGATGATTTTTTGTGGCGCTTTTATCCAACCGATACGAAAATCTGGGGCAAGTGTTTTGGAAAAAGTTCCCAAAGTTATAGTCAATTCTGGTAGCAATGAGGCAAAAGAGGTGCTTTGTTTTCCCTCGTAACGCAAAGCCTCATAAGGACTATCTTCGAGTAAAATAACATGATATTTTTTGGCAAGGCGCGCTACTTCTTCTTTATTTTCGAGGGTGTACGAATAGCCTGTGGGATTTTGAAAAATAGGAATGGTATAAAAAAACTTAGGCTTACATGTAAGAAATAATTTCTCTAACGATACCAAATCAACGCCATTTTTATCAAGAGCGACGGTTTTAATATCGGCATTGTACATATGAAAAAGGTTGAGGGCGGCTAGGTAACTTGGATCTTCAACGATGATGCAATCTTGCTCATCCAAAAAGGTTTTACAGACCAAATCAAGCGCTTGTTGCGAGCCATTGGTGAGCATGATGGCTTTGGAAGAAGTGTCTTCGTATCGTTTGGCTATCTCTATTTTAAGGGCTTCTACGCCTGAAGCGTTACTGTATTGAAACAATAAATTGTCGTTTTTCTCAAAAAGTGTATTGGCGTATTTTTGAAAAAGTGTTTTGGGAAATAAAGAGGCATCAGGAAGACCACCTGCAAAAGAGATAATGTCGCTTTGCGCCGTTAAATCAAGGATGGTTCTGGTAAATGAACGGGAAGCTGTGGTGACGCGTTTGGCAAATTTAGTGTGCATAGATAAACCTTTAAAATTGATAGGAAAGTATAGGAAGTTACACATTTTTTAGCTATAGTAAAAGAGGGCATATCTTTGTCCATTTGTGCTATAATTTCTGTATGAAACAAAAAAAAACCACCAAAAATGACCATATTGAACGCGTGAATGAAGTGCTTTTTCTTATTCATGGGAATATCCAAAGAAACTTCAGCGTCGAAGAATTATCTTTACATGTAGCGATGTCTCCTTTTCATTTTAACCGTGTTTTCAAGGAAACTACGGGGGAGAGTTTACACGCGTATATCAAACGGGTCAAGTTAGAACATGCTGCCAATCTTCTACTGTTTAACCCTGATGCTACGATAACACATATCCTCCAAGAAGTCGGTTTTAGCTCCAACGCATCTTTTTGCCAAGCTTTTAAAGAGCGATTTTTAGTCACACCAACTAAGTGGAAAGAAGTCGATCAACTCAATGAAAAGAGAGACTATACTTATGTGAATGAACCTTTACATGTAAAGATAGCGGTAGTTCCATCTCATGAAGTCGCTTATGTCAGGCACAAAGGGTACGATAGAAGTATCAAGCAAGCATGGCTTAAACTTCAAGCATGGGCAATGTCTGCTGGTGTTGTGTTTGAGCATCAAAAAATGATAGGTTTACACCACAGCAATCCTCGTTTTGTTGAAGCTTCACAGTGCCATTATGTTGCGTGTTTGGAGCTACCTAAAGATAGAAAATTTTATCGTAATGGCGAGATAGGCATGATGAAAATTCCAGAATCCTTTTGTGCTATTTTTTCATTGCAAGGTGTTTATGGGGATTTGAAAAAGTATATGGATGTTATTTATCATGAGTGGTTGCCTAAAAGTGAGTATGAAAAAGTCTCTTTACCCTCATTTGCCATTTATCGTCAAAACCATTTTGTCAACGCTGATGAAAAATTTGACCTTGACTTTTGTGTGCCTGTAAGATTTAAATAGTTATAATTTCCCAAAAAGAGTATCCATGAAACACAAACCTATCTTTATCACTGCCACCAATACCGATGTGGGTAAAACCTATACAACACTCAAACTCATCGAAGTTTTAAGTCAACAAGGGTTGAAAGTTGGCGTTTTCAAGCCGATAGAAACAGGCGTGATTGATTTGCCAAGTGATGGCAATCTGCTTTTTGAAACCGCTAAAAAATACCATCCTTTGCTTGAAAAACTCAAACTTAAAGACATCGTTCCTTATCAATTTGAACTCCCTGCCTCTCCTTTTGTGGCTAAAGGAAAAAAGAAAGTCAATCCCGAAGTGCTTGAAAAAGCCTACATCAAAATCGAAGAACTATGTGATATTGTCCTTATTGAAGGGGCTGGTGGGCTTTTGGTCCCTATCGAAGAAGATCTTTACATGTACGATTTTATTCGTCTTTTTAATGCCAAAACTTTATTGGTTGGGCATGATAAACTAGGCTGTATCAATGATGTTTTACTTAACTTACATTTGCTCGATAACCTAGGCGTGGATGATTATGAGTGGTGTATTAATTTTAAAGATGAGAGAGAAAATTTTGATAAAACCACCCTGCCATTTTTTAAAAATTTATTTGGCAGAGTGCTGAGTGTTCAAGATGATATGGGCGAAATTGTTAAAAGTTTAATAACCCACCGAGACATTTAGTCGGATATATTCTAGTGGATGGTCACTGTATTTGATGATCGTTTGATTTTTATAAGTAGCTATATTTTTGTATCCCATAAACTGCTCTGTTGTTCGCTCTTCATAACGCGTAGTACATCGTCTCTCTAAGCGGTAGCTTGGAGGAGGCGGTGCATAGTTGTTGTTTTGTTCAGCTAGATTTTTTCCTACAAGTGTTCCCACAATAGCACCTCCAACCGTAGCGGCTGTTTTACCACTGCCTCCACCAAATTGATGTCCAATAACACCACCCGCAACACCGCCAATAACGCCACCTACGATGCCATTGCCATCATTTT
>JAQWCT010000080.1 GCA_028705785.1 Sulfurospirillaceae bacterium
GCTTTTTTGAGGCGGTGGTGGCGCTTTAAATCCAGTTGCGATAATTGTATTACCCTCAACTTTTCCGATGATGGAAACTTCATTTTGATTCATCGGCTCATCGAGTTGATACCGAGGAATGGCTTTATAATCAATGTCGTAAACCTTGTTTTCAGTATGGACAAAAAGCACAAGATTATCAATGACTTTATCGCCAGCCTCCCAAGTTTTAAAACAATCCCCACTACCACACACCAAACTCTCCATCCGACAATCTGAAAAATACCCATTTTGCGCACACCATTTACTCGTTAAAAAGCCTTTTTTCTCAGCGTCCGCTGCATATCCACTGACCAATAATACCATGACTAATAAGATAATCTTTTTCATTTTGAAACCTCCACTTTGAGGGTTTTAAGATACGCTACCAAATCTTTCAAACTCTTAGCATCAAGATGTGAAAAAGGTGGCATGGTTGAACTTCTCACACCTTTATCCACCGTATACCAAGGGAAATTTGGATGGGCTGTTGTATTGTACCCTGGAACGACTACCGCACTTGGGTCGATGATAGACTCGATAAGATAACTTTCATTGGCATATCCACCGATATTGGAAAGATTTGGCGCCATGTAATTAGGGGCATTTTTTACCTCTTTATACTGATGACACGCCGCACAGTTTTCCATCATCACAGTCTCGCCATTTTTGACATCGCCCTCTTTGGTTTCCATAAGCGTTGCCAAATTTTTACCATTTTGGACTTTCACCTCAACCCATGGACTAAGTAGTTTCATACCATCACGATTTTTCTTCTCTCCATCCCAAACCGCAAATGCCACAGGGAAATTTCCACTGCTTAAATCTAGGTTAGTACTTTTAAGTTTTCGAACGATAACGCCCGTCCAAAAACCCTTATCGTACTTCATTTCCATCATGCTCTCTTCGCTATTGTCTCTAATTTGGGTCGTAGAGCGAAATCCCTCAGCAAGATACACCCGTTGATAATCCCCATTTCCAGCTTGTGCCACTTCATCTTTGTATTTTTTCAAGTTAGCTTCAAAAGCATTTTGATTGGAGCTATTGACCTGATGAAATACATCTTTATTACCATTAGGCTCATAAGTTTTACCCGTTGCTTTTTGTAAATGAACCACAACCGCTCGCCCCTCACTTCCCATACCAATATAAGGAAGTTTATCTAATACAGTGGGAAATTGCACAGCAAAACCATCGCCATAGGCTGTTGAGCTATAGCCTTCTTGCACACTTTTAGTGCCATCTTGCCATTTGAGTAGAAAAGCGATATTTTCACCATCACTCAGTGATTTGATATTCACATTTTTGGCTTTATTATCAGCATTGAGTTTCATCACATCCGCATCACTCATCTCAATCGTACTTTGAGGATAAAAAGCGATATTTTGTGCTTTTACACTCTCCCAAGCTTTGGCATCAAGCCCTATTTTGGCAAGATTTGTGCCTTTGCCAACGATGAGTGCTTCACTAGCCATCAAACTTCCGACCATTCCAAGCGATAAAATTATCGTTCTTAGTGTTCTCATGATTTCACCCCCGAAGCAGCAAAAAACTTCATTTTTTGTGTAAACTTTCCACTCACATAGCGCTCATCTACTGGCTTACTAGGAGCTAATCCTTTAGACTTCGCAAACTCCGCATAGTAGTTGTTATCAAGTCTAAACATATCATCATGGTTGTAAGCGATAAGCATATCCATGAGTTCACTCTCACCCGTCTCTTTGCGTTTTTTCATCTCATCTTTGAGGGTTTTTGAAGCTTCATGTACCTCTTTACCAAAGAGTTTTTCAAGCTCTTCCATTGGAACTCTCGTACTTCCCTCAATGATTTTACCATGAGCATCAAACTTTGGTGGTGCTTCTGTTGGTGGCACATAGTACACATTTGGTACTGTTCCATAGTCACTTCGCAAAGGCAGAGCTACTTTGTATTTTTTAACCAGTTTGAAAACTTGTCCCTCTTCATCATCCAAAAACCCTACAAAGCGGATGCGTCCTACGCACTGTTGCGCGCACGCTGGTGGAAGTCCTTGCTCGATTCTAGGAAAACATAAAATACACTTTTCACTTTTAGAAATCTTCGGATTAAAATAGATTTTTTTATAAGGACACCCTGCGATGCAGTAACGATACCCTTGACAACGATCTAAATCCACCAAAACAACACCATCTTGGTCTCTCTTAAAGATAGCATCCCTAGGACATGCACTCAAACATCCAGGATTAGTACAGTGGTTGCAAATACGAGGAATGTAAAAAAAGTAGTTATCACTTGGAAAATTACCCGCACCCTCATCTTCATCCCAGTTAGGTCCCCAAGTTGGATTGACATGTGGTTTAAGTTGCTCACCTTTGGCAAGTCCCTCAAAGTTATAATCCCAAGGCACACCATAATCACTGTTGATGCTAGGGACAACGCCCGCTTGTAAATCACCTGCGGCGTCGAAGCCACCACCTAACTCCATCCATTTTTTAGGATAACCACTTCCAGGATATGTCTCAACATTATTCCAATACATATACTCTCGTCCATTGCGATTGGTCCATTGAGTTTTACAAGCAACGGTACAAGTCTGACAGCCGATACATTTATTTAAATCCATTACCATGGCTAATTGTCTTTGTGACATGACTTACCCCCTTGCCTTTTCAAAATTCACTGCCCCATCATAGGCGTATTGATTGCCATCCCACAATCCTCCAAACTTCAAGTGACCCCAACCATCAGCCATCTCTAAAAGGTTAAGTGCTGTTGGAACCACTTCGTTATGACCTTTTTTCATTTTGTACATGTAAGGCTCCCAACCGTGTTCCAAAACAAGACCATCAGGAGGACAAGAAGAGCTTAGTTTTGCCATCGCGTAGAACTCTCCGAGCTGATTAAAGATACGGATTTGCTCGCCATCTTTAACGCCTTTGAGCTTTGCTACTTCACGATTAACTTGGATAGCAGGAACCCCTCTTTGTAACCTCAAAAGGGTACGACTTGCCTTATAGTTAGAGTGAATGCTCCATCTTGCATGTGGTGTCATCATCACAAAAGGATGTGAAGCCGTATCTGGGCGAATGCCTTGCATGCCCGTATTTGTCTGCGCTCCCATCTTTATGTACATATCGTGATCTACATAAAAAGTTTGTCTACCACTCAAAGTTTCGAGCCGCATAAACTTGTACAAATGGTCTTCATTGGAGTTAAATGGGCGATCCGCATAAAGAGGAGAAGTCTTTGCCGCTTTTTCATTGAGCTGTAAAAACCCACCACTTTTGTACATCTTCTCTATCGTCCAAGGCTCATACTGCACACAGTTTTTAAGCGCTGCTTCAACGGCTAGTTTGTCTGTTCCAAGAAGTGGTTCCATCTCGGAGAGACTCTCTTCATCGGTGTTGGTAAACTCTTTATGCACAATTGTGAGGTCGTGAAAGCCATCTTTGGCATATTTTTTGTCGTCTTTGACTTTGGCTTTTTCTTTATTTTCAGGCTTATTGGCAATCTCTTCGAGCTTTTTGGTGATAAGCGCAAACATAGTCCACTCATCCATCGCTTCGCCTACTGGTTTTAAGTCTTTGGCTGGTTGGGCAAGATTGGTAAAACGATGATAGCCTGGACTGGAGCGAATATCCCACACTTCATAGTGACTTTTGGCTGGAAGTAAGATGTCTGCAAATACTGCCGCTTCACTCATGCGCGTATCCACATAGGCAAAGTATTTGGTCTTTTTCAAAAAGGCCTCTTTGTAGTCACTGCCTTTATTTCTTCTAAATTTAGAGTCTGCGACGATAAGTGCAACTTCAGGCGTCCAATGAGGCTTAACCCCTTTTTCTTTACCGTCTTTTCCTTTTTCAAGTAGCAATGAAACAACCTTCATATACTCCTCTTTACTCATCCCATTTTGTGCTCTTCTAACATCAGCATCTTTAAAGTACTTATCAAAAGTTTTCATACCATCACCAAGGATAAACTCACCCACAAAGCCTGAGCCAAATCTGGCAGTGTATTTGCCACTAAAACCACTAAGGGCTTCAAGACCCGTGAGTTGGAACTCATTTTCCGTATTAAGTCCACCATAGGGTCCCATACGACCTGTTAAACCACAAATGGAAGAGATATTCCAAATAGACATCATGCCGTTAAAGTACTTGTTCAAACTAAAACCTGTGGTAATTTCAACGACTTTTGGTAAAGCGATGTCGCGTGCTAGTTGGCGAACGGTGTCTGGATGAACACCTGTCTCTTTTTGCGTTGCCTCTGGGCTAAACTTAGCAGCACTTCTTTTGAGCATCTCAAATACGGTGGTGACTTGTGCTTTTGTACCATCCACAAGCGTAACTTCAAACACACCTTCAAGCAAGGGTTCTATCCCAAAATCACTAAGTCGAAGTGTTTTTTTATCACTACCCTCAGTTCCAGGCATTAAAGCTGGTTTACCATCTTTAGTATTCCACGCATAAAATTGCTCTTCAAAAAGGTGATGCTCTTTTTCGTCCTTTGCATGTTCCATATCAGATCGGCGAAGCATTTTTTTGTTATCAACTCTGACTAAAAATGGTAAATCTGTGTAAGTTTTCATAAATCCGGGTTTAAACATTTTGGCATTTAAAATCTCATAAATAACACTCATCGCTAAGATATTGTCACTTCCTGCTTTAAGGGGTATCCACAAGTCCGCCGCTCTTGCACTGGCATTAAACTCAGGGGTAATAACGATAACTTTAGCACCATTGTACTTGCCCTCCCACACAAAATGCGCATCAGGGATTCGTGAAACTGAAGGATTACCACCCCAGAAAATAGAAGTATTTACCGTGTACATAAAGTCATAAGTACAGCCAAGATTTCCCTCGCCATACGCGATGGCAGCACCACTAAACATATCGCCAAGATACGAAGCTGGGTAAATTCTCACCGCTCCTAATTGCGTGGAGAGTCGAAGTGGGCCACCTCGTCTACCCTCTGTTAAAAGTCCCGTTCCGGCATGAACCATGAGTTTTTCTGGGCCTTTTTTAGGGTCGGTCATGACATTCCAGATATTTTGCGCGACTTCACCTGCGGCTTCATCCCATGAAACTCTTTTCCATTTTCCCTCGCCTCTTTTACCGATGCGCTTCATCGGATACAACAAACGGTCTTTTTCATACATAATTTGCGAATGTTGAACGCCTTTGTTACAGCCTCTTGGGTTAAAATCAGGGATTTTAGCATTGATGGAAGGGTAACGAGACGATTGGTTTTCTCGTGTGACCACACCATTATTTGACCAAATCTCCCATGAACAGTTACCTTGACAATTCACACAGTGATACGCAAAACCATGTTCCTCTTTTTTGCCATAAGTAAAGCCAAACTCGTTGCGGTACATATTTTCAGTATAGCTGGCATTGGGGTAATTCTCTTTGGCATTTTCTATTTTCGTAACGCCTGTTTTAGCAAACAAATAACCTTCCCCTGCTATCATCGCTGCAGTTGCACTGGATATCTTTAAAAAATCTCTTCTTTTAGTATTTATCATCTCTCGCCCCTATCTACTGATTGGTAAATTCATATCATTGCCCCACTCATCCCAGCTTCCTGTGTATACTTTGGCATTTTTATAACCTAAAAGCTCTAACGCTGTGATAATATGTGAACTTCGCCCTGCACCCACATGGCAATACGCATAAACTGTTTTGTCTTTGGTAATGCCATTTTGGTCGAAAAATTGTTGCATTTTTGCCAAGTCTTGAAAAGAGAGCTTTTTATCAAAATCTGTTACATTTTTCCACTCAATAAATTTTGCACCCGGAACATGCCCACCTCGTGCGACATTGTCCATCTTGCGCTCACCCATAATCTCCTCAAAACCTCTCGCATCAATGATGACAAACTTCGATTTATCGCCATTTTTCAAGATATCTTGTACCGCACTTAAAACTTCATTTTTCCCTGCGATGTAGCTATAGTCGATTCGAGAGGGGTCTATCGTATACTTTTTAGCCTTGATGCCCTCTTCATCACCTTTTTGAACCAAAAGCTTTTTTTCTTGTTCTTTTAATGCAATATTGAGTTTAGCGACAGCGTCTTTATCATCTTTTTTCTCTTTAATTTGCGCTTTGATATCATCATAAATTTTCTGTTCAGGGTCATTTGCCATCACAGCCGCTCTACCACCATCTAAGACTTTGACATTTGGATGACCCCAGCTTTTGAAAAATGCATAAACACCTGTTGCATTAGGCCCTTTAAAATCATCATAAGCGATAACCAAAGTATCGTTATCAATGCCCTTTCCACCGATATAATGCTCCGCCTCACCCACACACATAAACAAAGGAGCACATTCCATCTTGCCTTCGATATTAGAATGGTGCAAATGGTGAGCATACATCTCAACAGAACCCTTAATATGCCCTGTTTTAAAGATATCTTCGTCATCGCCCGTGACAAACATCACCTTTTCTTTTCCGATGAGCTTTATTGCATCGGGTGCGGATATAACAATATCGCTTTGTGCACTAAAAGTAACACTTACCATGATAGCTCCCACTATTGAGATTCTAAGCCATCCCATAGAGACTCCTTTACCTTACTAATTTACTCAATTTTATTACCCTTTTACTTAAACACAATGTAAAATAACTTTTTAACTATTAATTTGTTACTATTTTATTATTTATTGGAGTATAAATGACGGAAAAAGAAGCAACTGAAAAATTATCAAATAAAAGCTTAGACATCTTACATGTAAAGGATATTTTTGAAGCTTTTGCTGGAAATAGCGTCATTGAAGGCCTTGTTGCTATGAATTTATCGCTTCGCACATCCGTATATGAAAGAGAAAAAGAATTCAGTGAAACGATATGCAAGCTCTTGGAAAAACTCTCAGACTCTTGCGACATGAGTGTGCGATGGGCAGTGGCTAAAAATCCACATACAAGCGTATATATCTTAGAAAAGCTTTCCAAAGACGATGTTAATCTTGTGAGAGCTTTAGTAGCCACCAATCCTAATACACCCATTCATATCCTCCAAAAACTCTTTAATGACGAAAAAATTGTAAGAGATGGCCTCTCTGGAAATCCCTCTACACCGCTAAAATATCTCAAAGTTCTCAGTGACGATAGTGACAAGATGGTTCGGCTACGCGTTATCGAAAATCCCTCTTGCACTAAAGATATTTGTGAAAAATTGCTCAATGATCCTGAACAAAATATTCAACAAGGTGCCCATTCTAAGCTCGAAAGGTTAAACCATGCAAATCAATAGTGATCCCTTACATGTAGAAAAACATCTCCTTTCGCTCTCTTCGTGTGGATGTTACATTAATACACAAGACATCGTTGATATTGGCACTGCTCTAGGCATTGAGCTGCCGTACAAAAAAAGGTCACTTATCTTGCAGACGCTAATACTCCATGCCAAAGACCATAACCAAACAGTAGAACTTCTTTCGTTATTATGCAAAATGCTAGATGGCAAAAATCAAGCTCTTTTAGGCTTATTGCAAAACTATCCTAAAGCAGGGTTTATCTTACAAAACTTTCTTCACAAGATTAACGCCACTAAACTCTTATTGCAAAGAGACTTACATGTAAAGGAAAATGATGCCTAAAAAAAGTATCACCTATGGCTCAACACAGCACCCCAATAACCGAGCTCCGTATGCGAAAAAAGTGATTGCGGTAAGCAGTGGAAAAGGCGGTGTAGGGAAAAGCACTGTATGCGCAAATCTAGCCGTAGCGTTAGCGCAAAAAGGTTTACATGTAGGATTATTGGATGCCGATATTTATGGACCCAGTATCCCTAGACTTTTTGGTGTTGAAAATGAGAAAATTGGGTGGAATGATGATAACAAGATGATGCCCAGCGAAAATTTCGGCGTTAAGCTGATGAGCGTAGGACTGACAACCCCAAAAAGCGATACGCCTTTAGTATGGCGAAGTTCTGTCGCTATCTCAGCACTTATCCAATTTCTAGAAGATGTCGCATGGGGAGAACTCGACTATCTCATCATCGATATGCCTCCCGGAACGGGCGATGTACAACTTACCATGGCACAAGAACTTCCCCTAAGCGGTGTTGTCCTTGTCACTACACCTCAAATGCTCTCAACAGATGATGTCAGTCGCGCTCTTGTGATGTTTCAAGATATCAAAGTACCTATTTTAGGGGTAGTTGAGAATATGAGCTATTTTACCGCCCCCGATACTGGGACACGATACAACATCTTTGGAACAGGCGGAGCACAAAAACTATGCCATACCTATGGCGTTTCACTTTTGGGACAAATCCCACTCGATAGTGACATTATGAACTTGTGTGATGAGGGTAAAATGGCAGTTGTATTTGGAAAAGAAGAAATTAAAAAGAGTTATCAAACAATAGTAGAAAAAATAAGTTAGAAGAAAAGGAGGTCAAAAGACCTCCTTTTAAGAGCGATAGAGATTAGTATCTGTATCTGATTGAAGCGTGGATATTAGAAGCAGATGTTACATAAGGCATAGCACCCATCATGCCACTAGGATTACCTGTTTGTCCAAAGAAAGTATCGCTTCCTGCATAGTCATAGTCCATATAAATATAGCTTAACTGTGCTGTAAGGTTTTTCTTAACAATTGGTAAAATGTAGTAAATTTCATAAGCATCGCCACGAGTAGCTAGTTTTGAGCCAGCTAGTGTATCTTCACCATAGGTAAAGCTTCTCCAGTATTTACTACCATGGTTATATTCTAGTCCAACTCTTTGACCTTCCATAAAACCTGGGAATTGGAAACCTGTGTAAAATGAAGAACCCGTCTCATTATCTGTACTTCCAAGCATACCTAGTCCTAAGAAATTAGCAATTTCTTGGGAAGTAAAGCCATTAGCAGCCAACATTGCCGGTGTCATTACCATTCCACCCATAGTCAAAGTATTTGCAGCTGTTCCATTTGGATTTGTCTTACTAACTGCATAAGAAGCAAAGAAAATAGAATCATCTAAGAAATCACTAATACCATTACCAATACCATTAACTTGTAAGGATAATGATGCACCAGTTAAATCGCCTACATCAATAAATCCAGCTCCCTTACTCGCCATTGTATAAGTTCCTGCAGTCATCGATGCTGGAGTCATAGTGATATTGTACCCATTAACATCCATCATGTTCCAGCCTTTAAAGACATTTGCCATGATTTTATACTGACCATCATCATAGAATTGCATCAACAATCCGGCTAAGTCCATATTACCATTTTCGTCTGTCTTAATATATGCTGGATTAAAACCACCATAATTGCTCATTGAGTAAGAACCCGTAGTATCGGAGAAACCTCTTCCTAAGCAAAGCTTGATATACATACCTGAAATACCTGTAACTTTATCAAGGTCAAATTTGAAACTTGCGCCGTCAAATTCCATATTGATATTGTGTCCAACTGGAGATGCTGGATTTTCATTATCAGCTCTAAGGTTTGTCATAAAGCCATCAACAGATGGTCTTCTACCAAATGAAGCACTATAATGTACATCACCCATATCTCCAAAATATAAGAAATAGGCTTCTCTTAAGCGAATAGTTGAGTCATTCGGCTTTTGTGTACCATACCAATCAAAATCTTGAAACATGCTATTTTGAATACCGTTATCTTGCCCATAAGTTTTATAAACGCCCAATGCGCCTTTAAAAACTAAGTTATCAGCTGGTTGTGCACCCATGCTTAAGATAAGTTTATTTGTCCAAATACCATTATCTGACTTAGTCTTACCATAAGGGACATACATTCCTCGACCTGGAGCCATCATATCATAACTACCAGATCCTGTTGTAGGGCTCATATTAGGAACAAATCCTGCCCCTATTTTATAATCTACAACATCATAAGCTGTTCTAAAATCAACATTCCACTTGATATTATCACCAGCATCATGTGCTTTGATTTCTGTTACTTGGGCGCGTAATGCGTCAACATTCATTTTTGATTGAGCTGATTGTAGCTCTGCCATTTGTGCTTTAAGAGCCGCTACTTCTTTTGCAAGATCATCAGCAGCAAATGCGGATGATAAAGCCGCGCCAACGAGTAACGGAGCGATGAATTTTTTCATATTTTACCTTTGTGTAAATTTTATATTTCTAGCAAGACGGAACGTTACCGCTATCGCTCGCAAACTCTACTGCAAAATCTTTGATATCTGGCATAAACTTCTCAAATTTATCGCCTTTTAAAAAGCCTTCTAAACCTGGATACTTTTTAGAATACTCAGCAACAAACTTCTCACCTTTACCATCAAAAAGAGCTTTCCACTCTGCTT
>JAQWCT010000081.1 GCA_028705785.1 Sulfurospirillaceae bacterium
CTTCACGCGGTAAAGAATTGCTCAAATCTACCCTTATTGCCTATGCTAAAAAGATGCACAATCTCACGATTGATACGATTTATATCAAAGACCTTATTGTTAAAACAAACCCTTCGGTGAAAGAAATCGTTGATGCACTGAAAAAAGAGGGGTTATTTCAACAAAACAATAGCGCCCCAAAACAACAATCGCAACAACAGCAGTCATCAAATAACTTTTTAGCGCCACCGTTGCCACGAAAACTACCACTTCCAAATGAAGATGCCGTTAATTTTTAATGGTGATCACAACTATGATTTGGATCTATCTTTGCAGTTTTACCTGCTAGAAAATCTCTAAGTGAATCTTCAACAATAGTGTTTTTTTCATCAAAATAAACATCAATTCCCACTGCTAAAAACTTTTTCAAAGGCTCACCACCGATGCCAGAAACAACCAGCGTATCTGCACCTAAAGCTTGGATGTTAGCCACAGCATTAGCACATCCACCCGTTGCATGACCTGGGTTTTTGTGTACAAGAACATCTTTAACGATACCATCTTCTACTTTGATAGCCGTATAAAAACTCGCTTTACCAAAATGAGCACCTCGTTTTGCACCTAACCCATCTTCTTTCATGGTTGGAAATATAATAGTCATAAATTATCCTTTTTATAATTTTAAATGAATTTTATCATAATGAATATTAAATGAGTGAAAACAAATTATCAAATAGTGTGGTAAAATAGCATTACTTTAATCAACAAGGAGAGAAAATAATGCAAAAAGTATATTTAATTTTAGTATTTCTACTTTTGGCGATTTCTCAAACATTTGGTGCAACAAGAACTGTGTGCTCAAGCGGCGCCACTTATACAACCATTCAAGCGGCTATTACAGCGGCAAGTGCTGGAGATACGATTTCAATATGCGACGGCACTTACAATGAACGCAATATTCAAATTAGTAAAAATAATCTTACGATACTTGGTGCAAGTGGTAACAGAGACAATGTTATTATAAATCGCTCAGGTGATAATATTTTTGTTATTAAAGCGGCTAATGCTACGATTAAAAACCTCACGATTGTTTCATCAACTTATGGTATTAGGGATAACTATCAAGCAAGTGGTTCACATACATTTGAAAACCTTGTTTTCAATACAACTGATACAAGCATTTACTTATCAAATACTGCATCTGCGTGTACATTTAAAAACTTAGCTATTACAACCAATATCAGCGGTATTTATTTGGATTGGAGTATCAATGGTGCACATACTTTTCAAAACATTACTATTTCTGCACGAGATAATTATGGTATTTATGCGGCAAGGGGTGCAGATAGTTTTTCGAATATTACCATTACATCTGGTAATACAGGAATTTACCTAGGGAGTAAGTATTTAGCAACATTTGATACGATAGCCATTACAAATAGTGATGGATATGGTATTAATTTAAATAGTACTGAAGATTATTCCCATAACCATACTTTTTCAAATCTTTCTATTGATTCATACGATACAGGCTTATATGTTGAAAAAGGTAACAAAGTTACGGTTCAAAATAGTAAGATAGATAGTTCTGCAGGTTATGGTGTATATTTTGAATCAGCAGTAAATGGTGCGCATGAATTTTCTAATATCACTATCAGTTCGTACTATACAGGGATTTATTGCCTTTCTGGATTGGCGCTGATTGAGGATTTTGATATTACTAGCGAAGCTTGGTATGGAATCCAAATTCCTAATGATAGAAATACAATCATTCATCGTGGTACGATAGCATCGCATCGCTATAGTATTTATATTACGAATGGATCAAGTAAAACAGTGACTATTGAAGATGCGATTCTTTCTTCTCAAATATCAAGAGGAATATACCTTGTTGCGTGTTCTTCTGCACTGATTAATCGTGTATGTATCACTAAGGCAACTAATGGCATCTATACTGCGTGGAATGCTAATAGTGTTACTATCACAAACACTAAAATTGATGGTAATACTGATGATGGTGTTTCTATCAATTCCAATTCAAGTTCAGGAACAAAAGCCACTGTAACCAACAATTGTTTTTTAAAATCACCTTTTGCCGAGCGCAATAACGCAGCGCATGTTTTTACAGGTAATTATTGGAATGGCACTGTCCCTAGTGGCTATGATACTTCACCACTTTCGAGTTGCCCTGTAAGCTCTTGTTATGTGGCAAATCCCTCTGCTATTGTGAATTATCGTATGGATGAATGTACTTGGAAAGGAACAAGTGGAGAAGTTCAAGATAATAGTGGAAATGATTATAATGCTACGGCAAAAGGTACAACGCTACCTCTACTGTCAAATCAAATCATCAACAATGGCGCACTTTTTCAAAGAGTAAAACAGCAATATGTTCAAATCCCTATTTTACAAGTTAATAAGCCAAACTTTAATAATGGTTTTACTGTGACAGCGTGGGCAAAATTTTCAGGAAATGCGAGTGATGGCTCTTGGGAGCGTATTTTTGATTTTGGAAATGGAGATAGTGCCAACAATATATTTTTAGGCAGACAGGATACAAGTAATAATCTTGTTCTTGGTATTCACGAATCAACAAGTGGAGATCAATATTTAGTTGCTACAGGTGCTATTTCAGATACAAATTGGCATTTGTGGGCTGTTTCTTGTAATGGTGCTTCGTGTATACTCTATAAAGATGGCGTTAACATAGCATCATCTACTACGATGAAAATACCTTCAAATATCGCACGAACGAGTAATTATATTGGAAAAAGCAACTGGCCTGATGCTTATTTTGAAGGTGGAATTGATGAGTTTAAGGTTTTTGATGAGAGTTTAAGTACGACTCAGATTGCAACTATTTATGCCAATGAGTTGGCTAAGAAAAATTACGATGGGAACATAAGAAATGGTATCGTATGTAAAAGTATTTGTAAAAGTATTAAAGATGAATATGCAACGACTACTAATGGCTATTATTATGTCAATGAAGCTATTGCAAGTGCATTCAATCTAAAGCCCTTTGAGATTTACTGTGAGGGAATGAACACTGACACGAATATCACACAATATTTGCCAACAGTCATTAATCAAAGCAATTCAGCCAATAGCAATTTTAAATTCAATGCAATTGTTAACTCAAAGTATTATACTTCAACTGATAAGACTTATTTTAAAAAAATAAAAATTGATGAAAATGTATCTGCTGCATCAGATTTTATGACAAGCGGTTTTTCCAATATTAATTTAGTAGGTACTCCATTCCAACTTGATTTAGATAATACTACATTCGGAACATGTGATAGTGCTACAGATAGAAGTAAATTACGAATAGGACATTATAATCAAGCGATAAAAATTGACCCAACCATTGAAACAAAAACATATTGTACAGCTTCTAAAATGCCCTTTAAACAGATATCCAATTATTATGCCAAAGATGCTCATAGCAATTTAACAACCTGCGCTCAAATCGCACAGAATTCAACATCGAGACCACCAAGCGGTTATTATTTACTCAAAAAAGCCAAACAAACAGTGGGAGAAGGAAATTATATTGTTGCTTATTGCGAGATGAATCCTCCTGTTGAAAAACAGATATGGACACTCTTTTTAGCACTAGATGCTCAAACAACCGATCAAAAAAGTGATGTTGTCAATGGGAATGATACTTGTTCAAGAGTAGGGTATTCTTTTTTTACACCTAACCAAAAATCGGTTATGGATGCGGCACGAGGCTTTTTGTATGACAGAAAAAGTGAATGGTCAGATTATACGGGAACGGTTAAAGAGTATTTTACTGATTATGGTATTGAGGGTTGGGCGACCAATGACACAACATCAATATATAAACCCAATCCTATCCCAAACGGTCCAATGTGGCCTTATGGTCCATTTGGGATTTACAAGCCAACAGGTGCGGGGTCATCAGGAAATAAACTCATTGCCATGAGCACCACTTTTTTAAGTGCAGTTGATAAAAACGATAGTTTTGGCTCATTGGATAGTATAGGCTGGAAGAGTGTTTTACCTGAAATTAGCCCTACTTATACAGATACATGGTGGGTGACCGATATCGCTGCGGGTTATGCTAGAAATACGAGTGGTCATTTAGTGAGTGTGGCATCAAGTATTGAGCCAAATGGTGATTATGATGCCAACAATTGGATGGGTTGGTTTGCTGATACCAATGGGTATATTATTCATTATAATGACCAAAATGGTGCTAACCGTTATCGTTATAGCAACTATATGTGTACAAGTCAAGATATGTATACTATTGTAGATACTTCATGGGATACTTGGGGCTTTGATGCTTGGGACCTTACTAAAAGCATCTCTTTGCGGACGATATCGACTAAAAAAGTAGCAGAAAATTTTTCCTTAACCATAGCCTCTCTTAACAGTGCCAATACGGCACTTAGCGACTTTAATGGTACAGTTTGCGTGCGCATCGTTGATGATACGAATCTCTCATTAAATGGTAGTGGTACATCTTTGTATTTTAATGGCATTCAAACGAAAACAGCCTCAAATTTCAACATCACCAAAGCAGTGAAGGATGCGAGAGTACTCTTAAATTGGAAAGAAAATGTTAATACAACTTGTCCATTATCAGCAGATGCAAATAGAACTTTGGCCACAGATAATTTTGCGATACGCCCAGATAGATTTACGATTTCTAATGCAACACAGGCATTTGCAGGGGAGAATTTCCCATTAGACTTTAAAGCCCTTAATACTTTAAGTGCAAATAGTGCAAATTATAATGAAACGAAAGATAGCTCATTTGAAATCAATGCTGTCATCGGACGAAGTGGATGCGATAGTGGTACATTTACGGTATCCAATTTTAGCTTTATGGAAGGGCAAAAATCAGCTGTTGATACTGTTTTCTCTGATGTAGGAGATATTAATATCTCCATTGCAGAAAAAGTTGGATCTGAATTTGCCAAAATCGATATAAGTGATACAAGTGATACAAGTCGTTTGATTAGCCCAGCAATACTGGTTGTAACCGTTGATCCTTATGAACTTGTTGTGACTGATGCAAACTTTACAGCCTCAACAGGGCAGAATTGGCTTTATGATGCTAATGTAAGTGATATGTTCGTCACTGCTCATGCAACAGTTCAAGCCAATAATATGCAGCATGTAGAGGTGCTTAATTTTACAAATGCATGTTATGCCCAGCCTGTAGATTTAACTTTTTTCTATGATCTAAATAACACGAATGCTAATGCTACTTTATCGTATGCTACCGTTAATGGGACTATGGCGAATTTATCAAAACTATTTGTTGATGTCGATAAAACTATAAAGATTCCTACAGCACTCTTTACAACGGCACATGCCAGTGCGGATTATCGTTTTAATGTTGATAGAGCGTTCAATATTCCACTAAGCCCCATCGATATGGCATTAAGAGAAGTGCAAGTGGACCTACCGGCTGTATCAAAAATTGTGACTAATAGGACGGCTGGAATAGGCCAGCATTTTTATTATGGTCGTGTCAAAACAAAAGATGTTGTAACTGATAAAACATTAGTGCCACACCTTTTACATGTAGAGGTTTATTCTCCAACAATAGCTCCCAATGGTTTTTACCAAAGTAGTTTGAATTGGTACATCAATGCTAGTGATGATGGAACGACAGGTTTTGTAGATGGAAATTTTAGTGGGAATAGAGGTTTTATTAACAATCAACCATCTACATCTATTGCAGTAACGGGAAGCGGTGTATTAACCGACGGCATTTTAAGGTTTAATATCAACAATCTTTTAGGTGAACAAACTTCGACAGTGCATGTGGATGTTCCTTATTGGCTTTGGAACAGTAACATTGGAGATTATAACAACAGTACTGGTTCAACCTGTGCTAATCATCCTTGCTTTAACTACAAATACAGCAGAGATGTTGATGCTATTGGGATAAGAAGCGGTACACCGAGCGGTTCGACCATCGGTAAAGACTATAATGCAAGTTACCAAAAAACGGGAGTCAAGACATTTAGATGAGAAAAGGCATATCGCTGATTGAGCTTATTTTTACCATCGTTATTATCGCTGTTGTTTTTACGGTGATACCAAAAATCGTTTTGGCTTTGAATAAAAGTGATGAATTTTCTATCAAGCAAGATGCGCTTTTTAATGGTATAACGATGATGCAGATGATAACGCATCTTGCTTGGGATGAAAATGGTACACAGAGTAATGATATATTAAATACTACTGGAAGTCCACAATTTGCGTGCGATGCAATAACACATTATCGAGTAGGTGGATTTAGAGGCTCGCGAAATTGTGAGAATAATGTGAGTGTTTCAGCCATTCTTGGCCCTGATGCTGAAGGTAGCCAATCTTTTTACAATGATATTGATGATTTTTTTGATGGAGTTGATACCAATACCTCTATTTATCGCTTACATGTAAATGCAAGATACATCGCAGATACTTTCACTTATAATGGGCAAAATGCAACTATTATTTTAAATAGCACCGCTATGCCACTAGGTCAAAGTACTAATATCAAATATATAGATATCAACATCACCTACCAAGGTAAAAAAACAGCTCTTCAAGGGACAGCTATTTCGCAGTTTGCTTTTGCTTCAGCCAACATCGGTAAATTTTATATCTATAAAAGGGCGTGGTGATGAAAAGAGGATTTACCCTACTTGAGATGATTGTTACCATCGTTATTTTAGGGATTTTGAGTGCTGGAACTTTTGTCTCTTTACAGCATCTTTACCTCAGAAGTGCAAAGTCTAAAGCGCTGAGTGACCTCTCAGTAGAGTCACAAGTGATTGTTGATCAAATCTCAGCATTGATGTATGATAGAGTACCAAGCTCCGTCATAGGCTATAATGGAACCAATAATTTTGAGTCCATCTATGCTTTGAATAATAGTTTTACGATTTTAGAATGGATAGGAATAGCAAGTGAAGCGCATAAAATAGGGGCTTACAGTGGTTTTGTCGATATGAATGCATCTGATGGCGCAACTTTGAGACTTTCAACATTTGACATCAATCAAACGAAACTTACCAATTCTATGACATCAAAGTTTGCTCATCCGCTAGGAGGTTTGGCCCTTGTTTTTTCAGGTGCTTTTGATGATGGTTCTATATATGATGATTTTAACACTAGCTTTGGATGGCATAGAAATGACAATGTGCATGATCAAATATGGCATATTCAAGCATTCAATGATGATGGCAATATTACACTTCTGAACAAACCTGACGAAATTTACGAAAAATACTATCTAGTTGATAGTGCTTATGCTGTAGCAAGAGGGGCAGATGTAAATGTTTCAGCATGTAATGTTTTTGAAACAATTTCTGATGATACTCTATTTTTATTTTATGATTATCGTCCATGGGAAGGAGAGACTTTTTGTGGTGATAGGGGTGCAAATGGTATACATACGGGAGGTACGACCATCCTCTCAAAAAATGTCAGTGGATTTGGAGCGGGGGTTATCAATGGGACTATTTATTTTAACTTGACGATGAATAAACAGATAAGAGGCAGTGATAACAATGTCACCATCTCCAAACAAAAGGCGGTTTACTGATGCGTAAAGCGTTTGGTTTGGTTCAAGCATTGATTGTTATTGTCTTAATTAGCGGTATTATGGCGATAGCGATGAAGTATGCGATGATTTCAGTGAAGCAAACAGGTGACCTTTATGCGAGAGAAAGTGCGGAGCTTTTTATGGATAGTGCTGTGGAACTCACACTTTTGGCGATAAGTGGGAAAGATAGAACAACAGGCTGGCTAAGAGATATGAATATCACTTCACAAGATCAACGCTATAGTGCAGATATCAATATCGTAGGTTATTATCTGCTCAATACTAGCGTCGAATACAATGCCATTAATCCTTTGCATATCCCTATTCAAAACGAAGAATCGCATGGTATGGTGATGCTAGAAGTTGTTGTTGAAACAAATGCCTCGCACCCTAAAAACCAAGAAAAACACATACGACTTACGCGAAAGACATTGCAACGCCCATGACATATCAAATCAAACGAGCTTTTAGTATGGTGGAACTTATCTTTATCATCGTTTTAATGGGGATTTTGGCAAAAATTGCAAGTAGTTATATGCCCGATAATAGACTTTTAAGTGATAAGCATTATATCAGTATGAAAATTAAAGAGCAGCAAAAGAATGCTATTGGGTATGATACTTTCCAATTTGGAAGCAGTCAATATTGGTCAGTCCCAACACGCTATTCTCAAGATTTTAATCTTACATGTATAGAATCTACCAAGGAGTACTTTGAAAGTTTGGACCGTGAAAAATCGTATAAATTTACGCTAACATTTGATAATAATATGACGATATGTTTTGATAGTTTAGGAAGACCATATGGGGGTGTTCCTGCGCAGCTTTTTGTTAGTGATACGGACATTAATGTTACTTATAACTCTATAAATAGTAGAATTTCAGTTTTACCTATGTCTGGCTATGTTATAATAAAATAAAACCCCCTAAAGGTTACTTATGCTGGCACCTGTTTGCGTTGTGTATATCGATCCTTTTTCTGACCAAAAGCTTTCATTTGATGGAAAAGATTTTGGGGTTGCTAAAAATAAAAACAGTATTAAAGCTTCTAGGGTTCCGTATGCAAATGTCGTTATCCATAGTTTTAAAGTTAATTCTTCTATTGGAGAAGATGAACTTCGAACAATGGTTGAGATTAAGATGTACGAAGAAGCAGGGCTCGATCTTCAAAAAAATTACAAAATTATTTACATTAAAAAAAATCTTGACATTACCGATACACTTATCATTGAAACTTTTGCCATTGAAGAAGATAAAACAAAAGCAGCACTCTGTGATGTTTTAAAAGAAGATAAATATATTGATTTTTTAGCGTTGCCTTTTTTAAGCTTTTCGACTTTATATACGAATAAAATACTTGCTCCAAAAAACGATCTTTTTGTCTACCTTGATGAAACAGAAGCTTTTCTCGCTATCTATAAAAATGGTCAGTATATTTCTACTAAGTCTATTATGAATCTTCAAGATATGGTTAAAAAACTTAAAGCTGATGATATTACTATCAGTGTGGAGGAATTAACTAAAGTTTTGATTGAAAAAGGCTTAGATATAACAGCCTACAATGACGACAATATCTCTCTTTCAACCGCATTGCAAACGCTGTTTATGGAGATTTTTAATAAAATTAACGATATCTTATTGCATAATCGAAATGTATTTGGCTTTGACAATATAGATCGTATTTTTATGAGTACTGCCAATGGTAGAGTGCGAGGACTAAAAGGCTTTTTGCATTCTTTTGGGTATGTTGATGCTGAGATAAATGATTTTAATCTTCTTAAAAATTGTAATGCTCAAAGATTTTTTTCATGCATCGTTGCCTCTTATGTGAGTGATCAATATGAACAGAATAATATGGCTGAAAATATTACACTTTTTCCAAGACCTCCTCGTTTTTTAAAGACACAAGTTGGTCAACTCTCACTTCTTTCAGGTATTGCGACTTCGATTTTTGCACTTTATCCTATTTATCTTTTAGTTGATACTAGTTTACTACAAAATAATTTTGATACATTGACTATCCAATATGAGGCTATCAAGAAAAACTCAGCTGCTTTTAATGCACAATTAACACAAGTTAAAAATGAATTAAAAAGTGCTACTGAGTTGAAAACTGAGCAAGAAAAAAATTTAGGAAATATTGCTCAAAGTATCGATGAACTTTACATGATGAAAGCATCTTCTCAAACTTATATCGATTTTATTGTTAAGGTCAATCGGCTTTTAAAAAAGCACTCCCTCATGGTTCGAATGATAGAACAAAAAGGTGCCAATAAGATGAGTATTGAAGTTGTTGCCAATCAAAATCAACGGGACAACATTGCCAAGTTTATGGAAGATCTTATTCAAGAGGGTTTTTTGGGTGTTACTACCAGTGAAATTCGCTCTGATAAAGTTCTCTACATTAGCAAAATTGAGATTGAACGATGAATAAATTAGAAAATTATCTTTTACATGTAACACAAAGACAAAAGTGGATGATTTATGGCATTGTTGTGATTGTCATTGGGATGCTTATGTATAATATGTCTATGCC
>JAQWCT010000082.1 GCA_028705785.1 Sulfurospirillaceae bacterium
CTTCACTCTTCTCTGTCTTATAGGCGTCCTCTAGTGCTTTATACGCATCTTTTGGCAAGTTTGTTGCACTGTATAGAATCATGTCTTTGACACTCTTGACGATCTCTTCGTATTTTATCTCTCGCATTTTTTCTCTCCGAAAAAGTTGATTTTGTCACATAATACTTAAGCTAGTAGAGGTGCTTTTGTTGAGTTAATTTAAAAGGAGGGCACCTCTAAAAATCCTTACATGTAAGGATTTGTAAAAATGCAATGAGCCACCCCTTGAGTAAAAGGGTGGCTTGTGAAAAACTAAATAAGTCCGTAAATTTTTGCGAGGAAAAATCCACAACAACATGCTGTAGAGACACCCACGAAACCTGGCAAGATAAAGCTATGATTGATAACGAATTTACCAATTTTAGTTGTACCTGAACGGTCAAATGCAAGGGCTGCGATATCACTTGGGTATGTTGGAAGAATCCAGTAACCATAAGCTGCAGCAGCAAACGCAGCGATCATACCAGGTTCAACACCAACCGCAAGAGCGATAGGAACCATAGCTGAAACAGCCGCCGCTTGAGAATTGATAAGTTTAGAGATAAGAATCAAGACAACCGCGTAAGCCCATGGATAAATTTTTACAAGGTCACCCATGCTAGCTTTAATATCTGCAGTGTGAGCACCGAACATTGTTGAAGTCATCCAAGCGATACCAAAAACAGCAATTACCGCAGTCATACCTGCTTTGAAAACATCACTTTCTACCATGTTTTTACTTTTAAGATCCGCGACTACATAAATAACTGCAGCTGCAGCTAACATAAACATTTGAATGGCATCAACCATTGAAAGTGGAGACACTTTACCTTTAATGGTAAATGTTGGGACTAAAGATGGGAACATACCTAAAACAGCAATAAGTGCTATTGTACCTAGGAAAATCCATACAGAAGCATATTGTTTAGTTGTAAACTCTTTACCTAATAAAGTAGCAGTTGAACCATAAACATATTTTTTTGCTTCTGGGTCTTTGATAAGTGCTTGAAATTCTGGATCTTTATCAAGGTCTTTACCTCTAAACATACTGACAAAACCAACCATAAGAACACCAATAATGGCTGATGGTACAGTAATTTGAAGTAATTGAATCAAAGATAAATCTTGTCCATTAACTAAAGGATGTCCTTTCATCAATGCAATCATTGAAACAACTGCAACAGATGCTGGGGAGATAACAATACCCATTTGCGCGGCAATCGTACTTGCTGCCATAGCGCGTTCTGGTCTGTTACCCGTTTTAATAGAAATATCATAGATAATAGGAAGAAGTGTATACACAACATGACCTGTACCACAAAGGAAAGTCAATAAAAGTGTAGTTGCAGGCGCTAAAACAGTAACATATCGAGGATGTTTTCTCAATAATTTTTCAGCTTGTTGCAACATAACATCTAATCCACCAGAAGCTTGGAGTGCAGCACCTGCACACACAACAGAAAGCATAACCAGCATAACATCAATTGGTGGCTTACCCGGCAGTAATTGAAAACCAAAAACAAAAACGATAACACCAATACCACCAATAAGACCTAACGCTATACCACTTTTTCTTGCAGCAAAGAACAAGATGACTAAGACTACAAGTAACTGTATCCAAAACATCATTGACATGGAATACCCCTTAATATAATTTTTTATATTTTGACTTAAACCGTCGAAATATAAATTTCAAGAAGCATTATATTCTCTAATTTAGGATATAAATGAGACCTTTTTGCTAATATTATAAAAAAATATGACAGGAATCTGATGAGAAACTTAAAATTTATAATTGTATTTATTTTTTACAGCTCTTTTTTATATTCGAACGAAATTTTATTGCTTCATTCTTATAATAAAGGCTTAAAATGGAGTGATGGTATTTCACATGGCGTTGAAGAAGTCATGCAAAAATATCCGCAATATGAACTTACAACAGAGTATATGGATAGCAAAAAAGTTGAATCTGAAGATTATGTCGATGAACTTATTGACTTATACAAGAAAAAGTTTTCTAAAAGACGCTATGAAGCAGTGATTGTAGCAGATAACTATGCTTATGATTTTGTCATTCGCCACCATCAATCGATTTTTCCCAATACCCCTATCATTTTTTGTGGTATAGAAAATTTTAACCCCAAAGATATTCCAAAATCAATGCAACCTTATATAACAGGGGTTGTTGAGTATAAAGATATTACTAAAAATCTCAACCTCATCTATGAATTACTTCCTAGTATCAAAATGGTCTATATCATCAGTGATGATTCATACTCCTCTTTGATGATACAAGAACAAATCATCAACGAATCAAATGATTTTAAAGATAAATTTAGAGTCGTTTTTGATAACCAAATTGATTTTAATCAAATTGATGAAAAAATCAATAAACTACCCAAACATAGTGCCATATTATTTACAAGCTTTTACAAAGACATGTATGGGAATTATGTTCCTTATCACAAATTGCAAGCTTTTTTTAACCGAACAAAATTCCCTGTTTTTGCACTCAATCAAATCCATATTGGAGAGGGAGCTATCGGAGGATTTGTCGTCAATCCACATGAACAAGGATTTTTAGCCGCCCAGAAAGCTTTTGAGATGATTGGTGGTAAAAAAGCATCAAAAATACCTGTTGAGATACCTGAGGGTACTTATTCTTTTGATAATGACATTTTGAGAAAATTTGGTCTCTCACGGAGTGATATTCCAGCAGACTCTAAAATTCTTAACGGTCCTAATAGTTTTTATGAAGAACATCGCAAGTTTGTTGAAAATGCTTTTGCCCTTATGCCATTATTGCTGATTTTAACAACTATATTGGTTTTAAATATTGTTAAACGAATCTCCCTTTCAAAAGAACTTCTAAGACAACATAAGCTTGACCATGTCCTCTTAAATAATATTCAAAGTGCAATTTTTTGGAAAAGCAATGATGGCGTTATACTTGGATGCAATGACTTACTATGTCAAATCGTTCAAAAAGAAAAATATGAAATCATCGGAATGCATATCAAAGAACTTATGCCACAAGTGTGTGCAAAAATACAAAATGTCCCTATTGATTGTCTTAATGGTGAAGAAATAGAGGTACAACTTAAATCTGGAGAAACCGCTGATTTTACAGTTCGCCGTACTTACTATACCGATGAAAAAAACAAAGAAGCAGGTGTTGTTACTATTCTTACAGATGTGACAGAAAAAAAGCGCATCGATACAGAACGAAAGCGACATGAGCAGTTTGTCATCCAACGCTCAAAACAATCCGAAGTAGGGGAGATGATAGCGAGCATCGCCCATCAATGGAAAACACCTTTGGTTGAAATCTCCGCTATCGCACAAGAACTCATTTATAAAAGACGCAAAAAACCACTCGATGAAAAAGATACCCAACAATTTGTAGATGACATTATGACACAAGTGAAATACATGTCCAATACCATCGATGATTTTAGAAAATTTATCAAACCTTCTACCATGAAAACAGCCTTTGATGTTAAAGAAGCGATTGATTCTCTGCTCAGCGTTGTCAATCACAATGTCAAATATAACTACATTACCATCAATGTCCACCAAAACACTTATGAGTCACTTCTCGCTTTTGGTTATCCCAATGAATTTAAACAATGTGTTTTAAACATCATCAATAATTCAAAAGATAGTATCTTAAAAAAAAGAGAATCTAAGGAAACTCAAGGCATTATCGATATTGAATTAGGCTGTGATGAAACAAGTATCTCACTTTGCATCAATGATGATGGATTTGGTATAGAGGAGAGTAAGTTAGAGACAATATTTGACCCTTTTATGAGTACTAAAGAAAATGGTGATGGTTTTGGTCTTTATATGGCACGACTTATTATTGAAGACAAGATGGGTGGAAAAATTCAAGCATTACCCAAAAACAATGGCGCACAAATTTGCATCTCAATTCCAAAAAGTAGTGAGGAACATCTATGAAAATTCTAGTTCTTGAAGACAATGAACGCTTAGCAAACTTAATCGTAGAAGCCTTGGAGCAAAAAAAATACCATGTCAACCTTTTTACAGATGGTAAACTTGCTCTCAGTGCCATTGATGATGGTTACGACTGTTTTATCTTAGATATCAATGTCCCAGGACTCAATGGACTAAGTCTTCTTAAAGAGATTCGCCTACTAGATAGCAAGACACCCGCCATCATCATCAGTGCCAATGTTGAACTCGATACTATTCAAGACGCATACCATAAAGGGTGCGATGATTATCTCAAAAAACCTTTTTACATGTATGAGTTAGAAACGAAAAT
Organism: Sulfurospirillaceae bacterium; assembly: GCA_028705785.1. Classification (GTDB taxonomy): domain Bacteria; phylum Campylobacterota; class Campylobacteria; order Campylobacterales; family Sulfurospirillaceae; genus Sulfurospirillum. Next base: position 4,310 of record JAQWCT010000082.1, read on the forward strand.
CGAAAGGCTGTGTAAACCCAAAAGTCCTATCATCAAGCTTCTAGGTGGGTTTGGATATTGCATGGAAAACGAAAGGCTTCTTGATGAGAGAGGCGAAGAAATCAAACTCGCTAAAAAAGAGATTTTATTGCTTAACCTTTTTGCTCGAAACTTGGATAAAAATATCTCTTTTGAACGCATTGAACAGTATGTGTGGGAAGGCGAACTGACGACGACTGAAAACATCAGGGCACTGGTCAAAAGACTTCGCAAAAAGCTCCCTGAAGATACGATTGAAAATCAAGGTGGCGTAGGTTATAGGCTCAATTATGAACACTAAACCCTCTTTTTTTCTCTCCCGTGAAAATCTTCTCTATCTTCTCGCCGCTGGTGCGCCCATCGCTTTTACAGCTTGGATGTCACTTTTAAACAACTTTGTCGTTGAAGTAGCCCACTTTGATGGAGAAAAGATAGGCATTCTCCAAAGCCTAAGAGAAGTGCCAGGACTTTTAGCTTTTACCATCGTTTTTGTCTTACTTATCTTTCGCCAACAAACTGCCGCTTATCTTTCACTGATACTTCTAGGCATTGGTACAGCACTCACAGGCTTTTTCCCCTCAACAATTGGACTTTACACCACAGCATTAATTATGTCAGTGGGTTTTCACTACATGGAAACGCTTCACAGTTCTTTGTCACTTCAATGGATAGACAAAGCCCGTGCGCCCTCATTTTTAGGCAAGCTCTCTGCTATTCGCTCGTTCATAGGACTTGGAACACTTGCAGGCGTTTATATTTTGATGAAGTTTTTAAACTTTGAATACCAAAGTATCTACCTCTTATCGGGTGGCATCACCATCTTTTTAGCCCTTATCGCATGGTTGGGTTTTGAGCATTTTAAAGACGATGTCATTCAAGAAACAAAACTCTTTTTGCGTAAAGCGTATTGGTTGTTTTATGTGCTCACTTTTCTAGCAGGTGCAAGGAGACAAATTGTCGTCGTTTTTGCAGGATTTTTACTCGTCGAAAAGTTTGGCTTTACCGTAGAAAATATGGTACTTCTCCTCATCGTCAACACCATCATCAATATGTTCGCAGCTCCCTATGCAGGCAAACTCATCGAACGATTTGGTGAAAAACTCTCATTGCGTATCGAGTATCTTTGCATCGTCATTATCTTCATCCTCTACGGTCTAGCCCAAACTAAAGAGATGGCCGTCGTCCTCTATGTCATTGACAATATCTTCTTTACCATCGCCATAGCCCTTAAAACCTATTTTCAAAAGATAGCAGACCCCAAAGACATCGCCGTCACCTCAGGCGTAGGCTTCGCCATCAACCACATCGCCGCCGTCTTCTTACCCGTCACCCTTGGCATCGTGTGGATTTATTCTCATAGTGCGGTCTTTTTCATCGGTGCGGCAATCGCATGTATCTCGTTTTTCTTGACTTTTTTGATGGTGGGTAAAGAGGAATAATATCTTTACATGTAAGCAAAGATTTTGTGTGTTAAAATACTTTTACATGTAAAACAAAAGGTTGGCATTTTGGCACTCTTTCAAAAATCAGTTTTAAATAGTATCTCACAAGATGAGGGAAAAGTTGCTCTAAGGTGGGCAGAGTATCAAAAATTCTTAGCTAAAGCCGATGCTATCAAAGGCTTTAAAGAAGAAGAGTATCAAGATGGTTTTTTCAAAGATGTCTTTGAAAACTGCTTAGGTTATACACTTAAAACGACCAATCCTAGCAACTTTAACCTAGAGAGAGAAAAGAAAAACGAAACCGATGGCAAAAAAGCTGACGGTGTCATCTATGTTGATGGCAACATCATCGGCGTAGTCGAACTCAAAGACCAAAAAACCAAACAGTTAGATAGCATCGAAGCACAAGCGTTTAACTACCACAATTCACATTCCAACTCTAAGTATGTCATTATCTCCAATTTTGATGAACTGCGGTTTTACATCGACAAAAAAACGGCTTATGAAAAATTTAATCTTTTTAATTTGAGTTATGACGAGTTTAAAAAACTTCATCTGCTTTTGAGTTTTGAAAGCATCAAAGAAAACATCCCTCAAAAACTCAAAGACAAATCAAGCACTTTTGAACAAAGTATCTCTAAAGAACTCTATAAAGATTTTACTATTTTTAGAACACAGCTCTTTGAAAACATCATAGCAAACAACCCAGCCATCGACAAATCGCTCCTCCTTCGCCTCACTCAAAAGCTTTGCGATAGAGTCATCTTCATCCTCTTTGCCGAAGATAGGGCTTTGCTTCGTCATAACACTATCAAAGAGATACGAGAAGAGTTCACCAACCAACGCTTTACTGACTACACACTTTACGATATCTACAAGTTTTACTTTGAAGGCATCAACACAGGCAACGCAAAACTAAACATCCCCAAATACAACGGCGGACTTTTTGCCACCGATGAACTCTTAGATAGCCTCAAAATTGATGATGTTTGCCTCAATGAAAACGCACAAAAACTCAGTAACTACGACTTCGTCAGCGACATCTCAGTCAATATCCTAGGGCATATCTTTGAGCAAAGCTTAAGTGACTTAGAAGAGTTAAACGCCTCCCTCAATGACCTAGCCTTTGACAAGAAAAACTCCAAACGCAAAAAAGACGGTGTCTTTTACACACCAGAATACATCACCCGCTACATCGTGGAAAACACACTGGGCAAACTCTGCGAAGAAAAGAAAGAAGCTTTACATGTAAACAATGTTGAACCTCCCAAAAATAGTAAAAAGCCCACTAAAGAAGAAGCCCAGACTAAAGCAAACCTAGAGCATTACAAAGAATGGCTCTTACATGTAAAAGTCCTTGACCCAGCGTGCGGAAGCGGAGCATTTCTCAACCAAGCCTTAGAATACCTCATAAAAGAGCACAAAGAACTCCAAGAAAAACTCGTCACGATGGGCGACATCACCGCTTACTACGAGATAGAAGCCTCCATCTTAGAAAACAACCTTTATGGCGTGGACATCAACGAAGATGCGGTGGAGATAGCACGACTTAGTTTGTGGCTTAGAACGGCGCAACAAGGTAGAGCGTTGGCAAATCTTAGTGACAAAATCAAATGTGCTAATTCGCTTTTAGATATGCCGTTTGAGGAAAACTCTTTTGATGTGGTTATCGGTAATCCGCCGTATGTGAGAAATACAGCATTACCAAAAGAAGATAGAGATACTTACAATGGAAAATATTTTGTTGCCGATGGACAATACGACTTGTACATTTTGTTTAATGAACTTGCCCTTAAACTAACAAAAATAGGTGGCTTAATAGGTTTTATACAACCAAACAAATTTTTATCTGCCGATTATGGTTTAAAAACACTTAACTTTATATTTCATAATTCAAACATACATTATATAAACAATGTATCACTTCAAAATATTTTTGAGGATGCTTCTGTATATCCATATATTTTTATCTTTGAAAAAAAATCATTCGAAACCAATATTGAAATTAAAAATATTTCAATTTTTGATAGTTGTAAAAAAGAAACATTAATAGGATTTGAAAATCAACTACAATCTATAGGTATTATAAATAAAATTTCAAAATCATCAAACCCTTTAATTGATTATGTAAAATTTATCAAAAGAGGTGTGCCTAATGATAAAATTGAAATTAACTTAAATGGAAAATATCAAGCTTTATGCTCTACAGATTTAGTTTTCCCATATACTATTGGAGCTGTTGAAAATAAACTGGATTATAAAAATGCCCATTTTGAACAAATGAAAAAAATAGAATTTTCAGAAGAATTAATATTATTACCAAGAACTGTCTTAAAAATTAGAGCTATTTTAAATAATTCCAATTTACATGTTTTGGATAGAATTTATTATTTAGCTCTCAATGAAAAAGCACATTTAGATATTAAGCTTGTACTATTGATTTTAAATTCAAAAATAACAACATTTCACTATAACTATTTTTATGGAAGTACAAAAATAGGAGGGGGATACATGGACTTGAAAGGTACTCAAATTGCAACATTTCCACTTCCAAAGTTTGAAAAGCAAGAACAACAAGAGCCATTTATCGAAAAAGCAGATTTAATGCTTGAACTAAACCGCCAACTCCAAAGCACCAAACAAGCCTTTTTAACAGAGCTAAATTTAGAAAAAATCCCACAAAAACTGCAAAATTTTGAAGCGTTAGAGTTTGAAGAGTTTGTCAAAGAATACACCAAAGCCAAAAAGATAAAATTCACCGATAAACTCGAAGAACGCACCTTCAAACAACTCTGGCAAAGCCTTTTTGAAAACGACAAAACCCTTACATGTAAACTCAAAACTGAGATAGCCAAAACCGACAAAAAAATAGATGCGATGGTGTATGAGCTTTATGGGTTAAGTGAGGATGAGATAAAGATAGTTGAGGGAATTTAAATGACTTTTTTTAATATTGAAAAAGATATAAATTTTGAAGACAATGAATTAAATTGTATTATCAGTGCAATAAATGGGATAGAAATAAATATTTGTAATGTTGAACTAAAATTTCAAAAAAATAGAACAATAATATTTACAATCTATTCTCGTGAATCAATATTTAGAGATGAAATTAAAAATATTAAAGGTATATATTTTAACTATAAATTTTTTGCTACTATTGTTAAAAATGGAAACAATGCTTTTTCAATGCTAACAAATAAGTATGTTTATATTATTGATTTGATTGAGTTTAGCAAGAATGACAATTTTTTTATAAATTCAAAAATAAAATCCAAAATAAATATGATACCCTCTAAAAATTTTTCTGATTACATAGATGATGAGATACAAAGAAAGAATTATACATGTAAAAAACAATTAGAAGAATTTTTGAAAGAAAAAAATATTAATCAAATTGATTTTTCAAAAGATAGAGAGTTTATAAGTAGCAAAAATATCATAACATTACCTATTGATAGCTATATAATTGATGATTATGTTGTGGATATAAAAATACTAAATAAAGATGGAGAACTTGCGAATTTATTCAATTTTAAAGATATAACTTATGAAGACTATAATTCAAAATTGAAATATATAATGCAATTATATTCTTTAGTATATGGTACGCCAATACTAATCGAAAAAGTTTTTATTGATAAAGCAGTTTTATATCAAAGTCAATCTTTTGATGCAAGATTAATAGATAGAATTTCAGATAAAAATTTCTTTTATAGAAATAATCATTTTACAATAAGTTTATATAAATATTTAGATGTTTTTTTATCTTTTAGAAATAGTGATAGTCTCTTTGATATTCTTTTAAAAGAGTATTTCCTCAGTGAAATTTTTAGTGGTAATGAAACTGTAAATTCAAACGATATCTCTGGACTTATAGATTTATTTGATGGGATATTTATTAAATTAGGAGGTGAATTAGAAAGGCAAGAATGTATTTGCAGTGAATGTAAACAAACAAAACAAATAAAAAAGAAATCTAAATCACTTAATAAAAAAGTAGATTTTATATTAGAGAAGTTAGAACCTGAATTAAAAAAACATAAAATTGACAATGATAATAATACAGCAGAATACTTATCAAAATTTAAAAATTCAATAAGACATCCACTCGATAAAAATGTAGAGATATTTAAAAACACTTCAAGAAAACAAAAAATCTATGAGTTTTCATAT
>JAQWCT010000002.1 GCA_028705785.1 Sulfurospirillaceae bacterium
TGTGGTCAAATCTGGTCACAAATACATCTACGCACTCCCCGGCTTCCCTTATAGCGCTTCAGTCTGTACCTTTTTATTTATCGCTCCGCTCCTTCGCAAAATGCGCGCACAAACCTTTGCCTTGCCAACCATTAAAGCGTTTATGGGTGAACTCTATAAAAAACGCTCCAAATTCGTAGAATTTACCGCCTGCAATCTTCGCTTTGAGCAAGGACAACTTACTGTTGACTTGGAAGGCAAAAAAGAGGGCAGTAGCGCTATCCTAAACAATTTGCTAGACAATCCAGTACTTTTAAGAGTAGAAGCAGATGTTCAAAAAATTGAAAAAGGCGAGATGGTTGAGGTAGTGTTACTGGAATTGTAAAAATTATAAAAAGAGGTAAAAATGCGTTATGTTTTAATGGTTTTAGTGATGTTCTTTATCGTGGGATGTTCGAATTTAAGTAAAGTCAATTATGATAAAATTCAAATGGGTATGCCCTACACCAAAGTAATTGATATTTTAGGCAAAGCTGATAAATGTGATGCCCTAGCAGGTATGAGTGACTGTACATGGGGCGATGAAAAACGCTTTATCAAAGTTAAATTTATCGCTGAAAAAGTGATATTTATGCACTCACAAGGGCTAGAATAATTTAAAAAAGAGCTAAATTTAGCTCTTTCCCCTTTTTTCTCTTTAGTTTCCAATCGTTTTACATGTAAGTGCATTGTGCATTTGTGCCCAATGTAGAGCGATAATTTGGTAAGTTTTTGCAGCTACAAAATTGGTTTTGAAGAGACCATTCTCACACTTTTCACATTTTTCAAGCTCTATGGACAAGTCTTTATAGGAAAGGTGCTTAAGGTGTTGGCGTTTATCTTTACATGCTTCTTGGGAACAAGTTAAGGTTGAAGATGGCATCTTCTACTCCTTTGTATTATTTTATTAGCATTATAAAGTTTGATTGTTATATTCGCGTTGCATTTGATTGAAAATAAGATGTTTAATGCTTTGACAATGTTGTCAATATAAGTGAGAGGGTTGCAGTGGTATTTCTGTCGATAGATTTTGGTGGGCACAAGGATTTTGTACCCACCACGCTTTACATGTAAGCTTTACATTCCGTACATTAATTGTGGTAGCCACAAAGAGATAATTGGAACATAAGTAATCAAAATCAAACCAAAGAACAATACCGCAACCCACGGTAACGATGCCACGACAACATCTTTAAGGCTAAGCCCCGTCATACCTGCGGCAACGAAAAGGTTGAGCCCGACAGGTGGGGTTATCATGCCTATTTCCATATTGACGACTAAAATAACACCAAAGTGAATAGGGTCAATGCCTAGTGCCATAACAAGTGGTAACAAAAGTGGTACGGTAATCATAACGATGGAACTAGGCTCCATAAATTGTCCCATCAACAAAAGCAAAATATTGACGATAACAAGGAACATCACAGGTCCAACATTGGCATCTAAAATCATCTTCGTTACTTGTTGAGGAATGGTTTCATCTGTTAAAAAGTGTGCAAATATCATCGCATTGGCGATAACAAAGAAAATCATTGCACTGGTTAAAGCTGATTCTACGAGAATGGGATAAACATCTTTGAGCTTCAAATCTTTATAGACAAAAACAGAAACGATAAAGGCATACACCGCACTAGCAGCTCCAGCTTCTGTTGGGGTAAAGATACCACCATAAATACCGCCTATAACTAAAACAATCAGCATCAAAGCCCAAAAAGCCTCTTTAAATTTGAGGAATCTCTCTTTAAAGGAAGCGGGTGTTTGGCGTTTAAAGCCTAGTCTAAGTGCACCGACATAGGTGAGTGCCATCAACATAAAACCGATTAAGATACCTGGTATTACACCTGCCATAAAAAGCTTTCCGATGGAAAGATCGGCGGTGACACCATAAACGATAAAGACGATGGAAGGAGGAATCAAGATACCCAAACTTCCCGAGGTAACAATTGTTCCAACGGCGTACCCTGGGGGATAACCCGCATCTTTAATCGCTGCAAACATAACTGAGCCAATCGCCGCAACGGTTGCAGGAGAACTACCACTGACTGCCGCAAAAATCATCGCCGCAAAAATGGCAGAGATAGGAAGACCACCAGGAAGATGTCCTACGATAGACTTTGCAAACTCGATGATGCGATGTGCCGCTCCACCTTTTGAGAGGAAAGAGCCTGCTAGGATAAACATCGGAATCGCCATGAGTGAGTATTTGTTCAAACCATCAAACACATGTGAAACGATGCCAATCATGTCATAATCAGTGAATATATAAGCACAAATAAGGGTTGTAGCACCCAAAGATACAGAGACAGGTACGCCTAAAAACATCAATAAAAAGAGGATTCCAAAAAGACTAAGCATCAGCATGTTTAGCTCCTCGTATATCTAATGAATCTTTGATAGCCTCTAATTCGTGGTTGACGATAACATTTTTTGCATCCATCTCCGCTACTTCAAACACTTTTTCTCCCGCACGAAAGGCTGCACCAATAAAAGCAAACGGAAGGACTAAATGGGGAATCCACATAGGGACATTAAGGTCAATGCTCATTTCACCAAAATCAATCAACATCAAAATAAGCTCATATCCAAGATAAGCCATCAATGTGAGATAAGCGAAACTAAAAGTATGCGCTGCCATTAAGATGATTTTTGCCATCATAGGAGGTAACATCTCTAAAAGCATGGTTACAGAGATATGAATACCTTTTTTAAAGCCATAAGCCGCACCAAAAAGGGCTGACCACATAAAAAGATAGTTGGTAAGTTCTCCTGCCCATGTCAAACTCGAGTCAAAAACATAGCGTAAAACAACATTGGCAAACGCTAGGAGAACCCCTAGCGTGATGCCAATGACAGCTATATTTTTGTTGATCGCCATGACACCTAGGTCTAGGATCGTAAAATATTTTCTCATAGTGTCTCTTTCACTGTTTTTTTGTACTACTTAACGGCTTGAACTTTTTTGATGAGATCTTCACCTACAACACTGTAAAACTGTGGATAGATGGCTTCCATTGCTTTTGTCCAAGCTGCTTTTTGTTCTGCATTAAGTGTGTGTATTTTAAGATTTCCCGAAGCTTTAGCATACTCTTGAATTTTGGCTAAAGTATCTGCATCATCAAGGGCTGCTTCTTTTCGCTCATACTCAGTTGCTTCTTTCATCGCTTGGAGTACCATCGGTTTAAGATCGTTCGGGAATTTTTTCCAGAAACTCTCACTCATAACAACAAGATAACCTAGGTATCCATGTGCAGAGAGTGTTAAGTCTGTTTGAACCTCATTAAACTTTTTAGTATAAAAGTTTGAGAGTGGGTTTTCTGCACCATCAACAACACCTTGTTGTAGGGCTGAGTAGACTTCTGAGAATGGAAGAACTTGGGGATTTGCACCAATCGTTTTAAATTGTGCTTCTAAAACATGGGAGCTCATAATTCTAAATTTTTGACCAGCCGCATCAGTAGGTAACATAATAGCTTTTTTATTTGAAGACATATGTTTAAATCCTGCATCCCAGTAATCAAGAGCCACGAAACCTTTAGCAGTAACTTTATCTTTGATGATTTTACCGACTTCGCCATCTAAAACTTTATGTAAATGGTCATCATCTCTAAATAAAAATGGTAAATCAAAAAGCTGCATCTCTGGAACAATGCTGGTAAATTTAGAAAAACTAGGCATTGCAATGTGTGCGTTTCCAAGTTTTAAGGCTTTCATTTCTTCACCATCACCGTAGAGTTGGGAATTTGGGAAAACAACTACTTCAACTTTACCCGCAGTTAGTTCGCCTACTCTTTTAGCAAAAAAGTCTGCGCCTTTTCCTTTAGGTGTGTTGGGACTTACCACATGGGTAACTTTGATGGTGTACTCTGCGGCGATAACCGAAGAGACCAATAACGCAGTAGCAGCTGCAACTCTGAGAAATTTTGTCATGGGAACTCCTTGAAATATGTTTAGATATCTCATTATAGATGAAAGTTGTGTCAAAGTTATGTATATTGTCCTTTGGATGAAGTGCTAATGAAAATTTTAGCCCAAAAAGTTTCTTATAGTAACAAATAGAGATGAAAGGCTATTTTCATGTTACTATTTTACTCAATAGTAGGTATTTTAAATCCTTTACATGTAAAGCTAGTCAATGACCCAAAATCCCATATAAATGAAAAGATATCTCGTCATTTTTGCACATCCTACAATCATTAAAAATTTCCATACCTTATAATTTACACATCCAGCCACCACAGTTAAAGGGTCTCCAATGATGGGAAGCCATGAAAAAAGAAGTGTCCATGCACCATATTTTTCAAATAATATTTCTGCTTTTTTAAGTAATTTTTCGCCAACATATCGTTTTTTAAGGGCAAAAGAGATGGCGTATTTTCCTAAAAGATAGTTAGCATATGAGCCCAAAGTATTGCCGAGTGTTGCACTGAGTAAAAGTAAGGTAGGGTCGTTCTTTTGGGCTAAGAGATAGACAAATAAAACTTCACTTCCACCAGGTAAAAGTGTGGCGGAGGCGAAGCTTGTCAAAAAGAGTGTGATAAAAGGCAAAAGCTACTCAAGGACAGCTAAAATAGTCTCTTTATCTGTTTTTTCTGAATCGTATTTGACCACTAAAATTTGCTCACTCTCGTTTTTATACCACTCAACAACACCTTTGACATGATGGAGATGTTCGGCGCGGCTTAGGTCTACACTGGCGTAGGGAAGGTAGATGTTTTTATTGTGGCTAGGGTTTTTGAGAGACGCAATTAAGAAGAGCCAGAGGATACAAATGGTGAAAATGACCCACGCGATTTCCATGATGCCAAAATTTTGTAAAAAATAACCACCAAAAACACCACCAACGAAAGTTCCGCCATAACCAAAGGTATTAAACACACCCAGTGCGGCGCCTTTTTGGTGAACTTTGGCATATTTGCTCGCCATAGATTGCATGAGGGGTTCGTGCATATTAAAACCAATGAAGAAAACGACAACGCCAATGATAAACCATGGAGCACTTTTAGCATACCCCATCATGACATAGCTTATTGCAAAAAGTGCCACACCTATCATGAGCATCTCTTTGGAGAGGTGTTTTTTCTCACCCAAAATGGCAGAGGGTCCCATCGCAAGGACGCCAAAGATCATCGCTGGCATATACACCATCCAAAGCTCTTTTTTGGCAAATCCAAACTCTTGAACCATAATGATGGGAATGACCATAAATGCAAGGGTCATCATTCCTTTTTGAAGCATATTGGTGATGTTCATCTTCATGAGGTCTTTATCTTTGAGGATATGTTTGAGTTCACGCTCATCCGCACCATAGTGGTGGACGATTTTAGGCGGATTGGGCACTTTAGTGTAGAGGACAATCATCGAAAAAATAGAGAGGGCGGCAGTGATGTAAAAGAGTTTATCTACACCATAAAACCCTCCAATGAGTGAACCTAGCATCATAGAAATAGCAAAACTTGCCGCAATACAGCCGCCCATGATCGCCATAGCTTTGCCACGCACTTCCTCTTTGACCATATCGCTAATCATCGCAGTACCAACCGCGCCAATGGCAGCAGCTCCTTGCAAGAAGCGACCAATCATCAAGCCATAAATCGTGTCACTGTAAGCACAGACGAGTGAGCCCATCAAAAAGATAACTAGTCCCACAAAAATGGTGATTTTTCGTCCAATTTTGTCTGATAAAATGCCAAAAGGGATTTGGAGAAGCATTTGTGTCAGTGCGTAACCACCGATGGTGACACCCACTAAAAATTCGTTTGAGCCCTCTAGATGAAGCGCGTAAACGGAAAGGACAGGAAGAACAATGAAGAGACCTAAAAAACGAAATGAGATAATAAGGCTTAGCGGAAATATGGTTTTAAACATGTTGTGCAGATTCCTATTTTTTGATTAGGGGAGATTTTACTCTTGTTCAACTTTAAAAATTCTATGAAGATGAAGAAAGCGTGATATCTCAAAGTTTATTTTATGTTATAATGTGAAGAATATAAACAAAGGATACACAATGGAACTACAAGTATCGCATTTATTGGGATTTTTAGCTGGCGCTACGGCTTACTTTGTTTCACTTTACTATATTGGGCTCAATCACTGGATTGTGATGGAGCACAACAAAATTTATAAAGAGTTCGATTCTATTAAAAGTGAATTGGCACAACTCAAAACATCTGCTTAAAGGTGTAAAGGGATGCTTAGATGAGCATCCCTTTTAATGGTTATTCATGCGACAGTACTTTTTTATTTTGCTTTTTATGCCTTTTTTGTTTAGTGGTTGTGTTCAAAAAGAACCCACCATCCCTCAAGAACCTCTTCCTTCCCCCACTAAAGAGTTCAATTATTTTGAGTCTTTGAGTGAGCGAGAAAACTTTGATGAACTTTTAGAGCTTTTTAAAGCTAATTGTAAAGCACCTCTTACGAAAAGAGTTTATCCAGCAGCTTGTCATAAAGCCTTACATGTAAAGGATGCCAAAGCCTTTTTCACGGATGATTTTGAACTACGAAAAATCGAGCCCAATGAACAACGCTCCATGCTAACAGGCTATTATGAGCCTCTCTTGCAAGGCAGTTTGAAAAAAAGTGCACGATTTAAGTATCCTGTTTATGGGAAGCCTCATGATTTAGTCGTTCAAGACGATGGTAGCGGAAAAGATAAACGGGTTAAAGGTCGGATGGAAAAAGGTAAGTTCGTGCCTTATTACACCAGAGAGCAGATTACTAAACGAAAGATGAATGCGCCTATTTTGTGTTATGTCGATGATAAAATAGACCTCTTTTTTATGGAAGTGCAAGGCTCAGGTCGGGTTGGTTTGGATGATGGACGGGTTTTGTTTATAGGGTATTCTGAAACTAATGGCTATTCGTATAAATCTATCGGTAGAGAGCTATTTAACCGAGGTGTTTTTGCTTCTCTTGATGAAGTGTCGATGCAAAATATCAAACGCTACCTTTTGAAAAATCCCGCCAAAATGGATGAGATTTTAAACACCAATCAAAGTTATGTTTTCTTTAGGCATATGGACCAAAAAGCGACGGGTAGTTTGGGCTTAGTCCTCACACCTGAGCGCTCCGTTGCGGTGGATAAAGCCTTTATCCCACTGGGTTCTCTTATCGCTATTAAGAGTTCCGCGCCACTTTATACCATCGATAAGTTTGTTTTTGCACAAGATACGGGAGGCGCTATCAAAGGTCCTAATCGCGCCGATATGTTTATGGGCTATGGACCTCGCGCCGCGTCTATTGCAGGAGAGCTTAAATCTCCTCTTGAAATCTGGATGATGGTTCCTAAAAAAGATACTGATTTTTAAACAAAAAATAGATAAAATCAACAAAGTTTACATGTAAGGATGTGTGTGAAAATTGTTTTAGCAACCTCTAATAAAGGTAAAGTCAAAGAGTTCCAATCGTGGATAGATGAGTATGAGGTCGTGCCCTTTAGCGATATGATGAGCCCTTTTGAGATAGAAGAAACTGGCATGACATTTAAAGAAAATGCTTTGATTAAGGCGCGTGCTGTGTATGAAAAACTTGGTGATAAATCCCATATTGTCCTCAGCGATGACAGTGGCATTAGTGTACCGATTCTGGGAGGAATTCCAGGGATTTATAGCGCAAGGTATGCTGGTGTGGGTGCGAGTTCAGCAGATAATTTGAACAAACTTATCCAAACGCTTAAAAACGAGGGGATAGAAAAAACACCTGCTTTCTACACCGCAGCGATTGCTTTGGTGTGCGCTAAAGGTGAGTTTTGTGTTCACGGATGGATGCATGGAAATGCTCTCTCACAGGCAAGAGGAAACAATGGTTTTGGGTATGACCCGATGTTTGTGCCTCTTGGCTATACCCAAACTTTGGGCGAGTTAGATGAAAATGTCAAAAAAGCATTTTCACACCGTGCTCGCGCACTAGATTTGGCACACATTGTTTTAAAAAGTTTGAAATAAAAAAGTAATTTTTTCACGCTATACTATTGGTAATTCATATAAAAGGATAAAAATGGCAACAGTTTTGATTATTGGGGCGGGTGGTGTCAGTCGCGTTGTGACTAAAAAATGTGCGATGAACAGTGATGTTTTTAGCAAAATCGTCTTGGCAAGTCGTACCAAATCAAAGTGCGACCAAATCGCACAAGAGATCAAAGAATCTTTACATGTAAACATCGAAACAGCTGCCATTGATGCGGATGATGTGGATGCTTTAGTAAGACTGATTGAAAAAGTAAAACCCTCATTGGTACTTAACATCGCTTTACCATATCAAGACCTTACCATCATGGATGCGTGTATCAAAACGGGTGTTGATTATCTTGATACGGCAAATTATGAACATCCTGATTTGGCTAAGTTTGAGTATAAAGAGCAATGGGCAAGAAATGATGCGTTTAAAAAAGCGGGCATTATGGGACTTTTGGGCAGTGGATTTGACCCAGGTGTGACCAATGTTTTTTGTGCCTACGCACAGCAGTATCTTTTTGATAGCATCGAGAGTATCGATATCTTAGATTGTAATGCAGGCGACCATGGATATGCCTTTGCGACTAACTTTAACCCTGAAATCAACCTTCGAGAAGTCAGTTCCAAAGGGCGTTATTGGGAAAATGGTGAATGGATAGAAACTGAGCCAGTTTCGGTCAAAATGGTCTGGGATTACCCAGAAGTTGGGCCAAAAGACAGTTATTTGCTGTACCATGAAGAGTTAGAGTCTTTAGTTCAAAACATTAATGGGCTTAAACGCATCCGCTTTTTTATGACTTTTGGACAAAGCTACCTTACCCACATGAAATGCCTTGAAAATGTGGGAATGCTTCGCATTGATGAGGTTGAGGTCAATGGCGTTAAAGTCGTGCCTATGCAACTTCTCAAAGAACTTCTTCCTGATCCTGCAAGCCTAGGACCAAGAACCGTGGGAAAAACCAACATCGGTTGTGTGTTTGAGGGAATGAAAGACGGCAAAGCGCGCAAAGTCTATATCTACAATGTGTGTGACCACCAAGTCTGTTATCGTGAAACAGGTGCGCAAGCAGTTAGCTACACCACAGGTGTGCCTGCGATGATAGGTGCAAAGATGATTTTAGAGAAAAAATGGTCTGGCAAAGGTGTTTTCAATATGGAACAGTTTGATGCTAAACCTTTCATGGATGATTTGAATGTTCAAGGACTTCCTTGGAAAATCATCGAAATGAAACCAGAAGAAACTTACGAAGTCAAATAATGCTTTACATGTAAGCCTCAAATGAGGCTTACTTCTTCCTTCCAAAGGTATTTTATGTCCCAAACTATTTTAATTACTGGGTGTTCTTCTGGTATCGGTTACACTTGCGCGCATGGACTTCATAAACTTGGTTACACTGTTTTTGCGACATGTAAAGATGAAGTAGATGTGAAACGCTTACAATCCGAAGGACTTCATGCACATCGACTTGATTTGTGTGAGAGTGAAAGTTTACAAAGTGCTCTGCAATGGATGCTCGCAAAGACCAATGGTCACATCGATGTTTTATTTAACAATGGTGCTTATGGGCAACCTGGTGCGGTAGAAGACTTGAGTCGAAATGTCCTCAAAGAGCAGTTTGAAACTAATGTGTTTGGTACGCAAGAACTAACTAATCTCGTTATTCCCTATATGCGTAAGCAAGGCAGTGGTCGCATTATTTACAATAGTTCCATTTTAGGATTTGTTGCGATGAGTTACCGAGGGGCATATAACGCTTCTAAATTTGCCATCGAAGGACTTGCAGATACCTTGCGGCTAGAGCTTCACGAAAGTGGCATTAAAGTCGTGCTTATTGAACCTGGACCCATTCGAAGTCAGTTTCGCCAAAATGCCCTTGCCAAATTTTTAGCCAATATCGATCAAGAACACTCAGCACATAAAGATATTTATGCCAAAACCCTGAGTCGTCTTCAAAAAAGTGGGGATGCTCCTTTTACACTAGGGACAGATGCCGTTTTGAAGGTTTTGATACAAGCCATTGAGGCAAAAAAACCAAAAATACGCTATGGCGTGACTTTTCCTACCAAATTATTCGCAGTCCTAAAACGCATCTTTCCCACTTGGCTTATGGATACTATCGCTCGAAAAGCAAGTGAGTAAAAAGCCTCTTTCAAGGCTTTTTAGGTTCTAAATTTATTAAGAATGGTATTGAGTTTTTCGGTGAGTGCGTTAAGATGCTCGCTTGCTCCTGCGATTTCTTCGATACTTCTTGTATTTTGCGTTGAGAGTGAATTGATTTCTTCGATTTTAGTAACGATTTCCTCAATTTTTGCTCCAGTGTTAATATAATCAGTTACTGTTTTATCGTTGAGGCTGGTTGCGAGGTCCATAATTTCAACCGTGGTATTGATTTTTTTGCCTACATCTTCGGCGATAAGGGAGAGTTCTTGTACCTCTTTGGAGTTTTTGTTCATTTGCTCGCTACTATCTGTGATAGCTTGAACAATAACATTAATGGTAGCATGAATCTCAACAAGGCTTTTTTGAGTGCGTTCTGCTAAAGTACGCACTTCATCGGCAACAACAGCAAATCCTCGTCCGTGTTCTCCGGCTCTTGCAGCTTCGATAGCGGCATTAAGCGCTAGAAGGTTAGTTTGATCGGCAATATCGCTAATGACCGTGAGAACATTTTTTACTTGGTCGGCATCTGAGCTTAGTTGTTGGATTTTATGCGCCAATTCAAGTTCTGTGTGTGCACTGTTTTGTACTCTATCTCCGAGTTGTTGAATGAATCCACGCGCCAATTTCAGTTCTTGATTGGCTTTGATAACCTCTTCTTTACTTTTTTTGGCTTTGACGACTGAATCATTAATCTCTTGCTTGATCGTATTTGACATTGTCGTGGTTTGATTGATAATATTGGTCGAGTCTTCCACGCGTTTGCCTACTTGCAAGGTCGTCGTTGAAAGCTCATGTGCGATGGATGCATTTTCGCTACTCGTATCTTTGGCAAGCGCAATGGTGGCACGCACTTTTTCGATGAAGTTATTGATTTCTTTGGAAGCGCTACCTATTTCATCATGGTTTTTTATCTCTAGTTGCTTCGTAAGATCGCCATCACCTTGTGCTAAATTGTGTGCGGTTGCTTGTAAATTTAAAAGAGGTGTTGCAATAAGGTTGGTAATGAGAAAATAGATCGCAATAATCGCAATAAGGGCGACAATAAATCCTACTATCACTGTTTCAAAAAGCATAGTGTTGATATTATCTTCTATCTTTTGACCTCGTTTAGCCGTATGTTCTTCAATGTTATCGATGTAAACACCTGAAACAATCGTCCAATCCCACTCTTTAAAGTATTTAGCATAGGCAATTTTTGGAGCATCTTTTTTAGTTATGGGATGTTCAAAATTATAGATGACAAAGGTTCCCTCTTGAGGATTTTTTAAAGCACCCTCAATAAGCTCTTTTCTAAAGGGTTTACCTTGTGAATCTGGGCTGTCGAGTTTAATCTCTTTACCTTGTAGCTCTGGTTTTGTTGCATGAAATGCATAGATATATTTTCCATCCACAGCTTTTTTGTAGGCAAAGAAGTATCCTTCATCGTCTTTGGTATAGCGTAATTTATTTAAAATAGTAATGGCCTCATTTTGAAAATGCTCTTTAATGCTTGAAGCATAATCTCCTGTACCAATAACAATATCTAAAGGCTCATAGTAAAAGTTATAAGAGAGTTTGGGCTCGTCTACTTTGGTGACTGGATGAGGAAAAATGAATTTTGTAACACCCGTTCCCTCTTTGGCAGCTTTAAGAAGATCTTTGATGATAAAGGTACCCTCTTTATCTTTCATCTCAATCAAATTTTTACCAACAAGGGCTTTATTAATAGGATGAACCACATTAATACCTTCCATAGTATAAGCATAAAAATACCCCACATCGTTGTTATAGCGATAGCCATTAATCAGTGCTAAAAGCATGGTGCGTAGCTCATCTGTGGAGAGTTTATTTTTATTATTGGTATAGATGTCATCCAATGTTTTTTTGAGAATCATGGCATCTGTTTTGATTTTTTGTGCGATATTTTTTTCAGAAGAAGCATCGTAAAATGCACCAATCGCCTTTTCTGCCATCGTGGTAAAGGCTTTGAGCTCATTTTTATTCATATCTAAAATCAACTCACCTTCATCTTTGGTCTGAGTTTGCCCGAGTTGTTGTGATTTGTAAATGACTACAACCAAAGAAATGGATGCCACGAAGAAAATAGAAACCATGAAAACAATTAAGGCCTTAATCTTAATACTTAAAGATTGCATAGATCCTCCTTGTAATGTGCGCTGATTCCTAATGGTATCGTAACTTTTGACTAATTCTTTCATGGTATAGTTGTATTGAGATTATTAAGAGGAAAAATGTTACATTTCGTGTGTCAATTTTGGAGAAAAAAATGTTGAAAATAAGCCAAATAGAAACCATTTTAAATCAGGTTCAAACGCCTGTATATATTTGTGAGGAAGCACTTTTAGAGCAAAACTTAAGACTGTTAAAAGAGGTCAGTGACAAAACAGGGGCGACTGTTTTACTCGCCCTTAAAGGTTTTGCCTTTAAAGCCCTTGCTCCATTGGTTGATAAATATCTAAGTGGTTGCACTTGTAGTGGGCTTCATGAAGCTAAATTTGCCCATGAGTATTTTAAAGGCACGATTCACACTTATTCGCCTGCGTACAAAGAAGAAGATATTGATGAAGTCATCGCTTTGAGCGACCATTTGATTTTTAATTCGTTCAATCAATGGGAAAAATACAAAAGCAAAGCCATAGGTAAAACCAGTTGTGGTTTGCGTTTAAACCCTGAAGTTTCCTCCTCGCCTGTGGATTTGTACAATCCTTGCGCGCTTTACAGTCGTTTGGGCATCACCAAAGAAAATATGCAGTACGATAAGTTAGAGGGCATTGAGGGGCTTCATTTTCACGCGCTTTGTGAACAAGATGCCAGTGCGCTTGAAGAAGTTTTGCAAAGCTTTGAAGCACGATTTGGTGATTTGATTTCAAAAATGAAATGGGTTAATTTTGGCGGGGGACATCACATCACGCGTGAGGGATATGATGTGGACAAACTCGTCCACATCATCAACGATTTTAGAGCACGATATAATGGCATCAAAGTTTATTTAGAACCGGGTGAAGCTGTAGGCTGGCAGAGCGGCCCACTCGTGGCGAGTGTGCTTGACATCGTTCACAATGGCATGGATATCGCCATCTTAGATATCTCTGCCGAAGCGCATATGCCTGATACCCTTGCGATGCCATACCGCGCGGCAATTCGAGGCGCAGGAGAGGTGGGTGAAAAGCCTTACATGTACAGACTTGGAGGGCCAACTTGTTTGGCAGGTGACATCATGGGGGATTATTCGTTTGATGCACCTTTGTCCATCGGCGATAAACTTATTTTTGAAGATATGATTCACTATACTATCGTAAAAAACACCACCTTTAATGGTGTAAAATTACCTGATTTAGCCATTTTACGCAAAGATGGACGCTATGAAGTCACCAGCCAGTTTGGATACGAAGAGTACAAAAGACGCAATTAAAAATCTTTACATGTAAAGGATAGAGTATGGATTCACACTCGCTTTCATCGCTTCGGGAGATGTGTCGAACCAAAAGAGTGCTTTATGTGGAAGATGATTTTGATGTGCGTACCCAAACACGCAAAATGCTTGAGCTTTATTTTAAAGAGATTGTTGAGTTTGACAATGGGCTTGATGCTCTGGCGTGTTTTGGGCATGAACCGTTTGACTTGATTTTTACAGACATCAACATGCCAAAAATGGATGGGCTTTGTATGATTGGGGAGATACGCAAACTCAATCCTACGATTCCCATCGTCATTTTTTCGGCATATGACAACACCGAATACTTCCTCAAAACCATTCAACAAGGCGTTTCAGGCTACATTTTAAAGCCATTTTCTTTTAAAGATATTTTGGAAACTTTAGAAAAGATTATGCATCAATTGTCTACATGTAAACTCCACGCTCTTGCTTTGATTGAGGGATATTATTGGGAGAGGGCAACGCAGTGCTTGTGTAAAGAGCATCAAGAGGTGAAATTAAGCAAGCATGAAACGGCACTTTTTGATCTTTTAACTTCTTCAAAACAACGCGTCTTTTCTAGCGAAGAGATTGAGATAGCCATTTTTGATGATGATTTTTCTGATAACAAACGGGTCCGAAATCTCCTCTCTCGCTTACGCCAGAAACTTGGATGTGATTTGATACAAAGCATTTATGGTGAGGGATACAAATTAAGATGGCTGCATTAAATACACTTAAAACTAAAGCAGAACGCTTTGAACAACTGTTTAATAACAGTGGCGTGGGGATTTTTATCGTTGATAAAGACCGTATCATCATCGAGGCGAACGAGGCGTGTTGTAAAATTTTTGGGTTTAGTTATGACCAACTGGTGGGACAATCGGCTCTTGTTATGCACCTTTCGTATGCGGCGTATGTCAATTTTGCGGAGATTGCTTTTAATAAAGTTAGGCAAAATGAAGCGCTCAATTTAGAATATCCCTTTAAACACAAAGATGGCACGACACTTTGGCTTAGAATTGCGGGGGATTCGATTCCCTCTAATGAAGAGGTGCTTTGGACGATTACGGATATTACCAGTCGTATAGAAGCGCAAGAGAAGCTCAAAGAGAGTGAAGCTTTACTTCGAAATGCTGAAGCTATTGCACATTTTGGTAGTTGGGAAATTGTGATGGATGAAAATCGAAGCATGAAGTGGTCTGAGGAGATGTACCGCATTTATGGAGAAGATCCCCATGAGTTTACCCCCACGCTTGAGCGGTTCATTCGGTATTTGAGCGAAGTAGATGCGCAAAGAGTCAAAGAGGTAAACCAAAAAGCGTTAATCAGTGGGATGAATGAGGAGCTTGACTATACCATTTATCTGAGAAATGGTAGAAAAGCGTTTATCAATACGCATCGCAAAGCCATTTATGATGAAAATGGTTTTCCGCTTCGACTGGTGGGAACATCACTTGATATCAGTAGGCAAAAGGAAAATGAACGAAAGATTCAACAGCTCAACGAGACACTCCATTTGGAAGTGCAGTTACAACTGGAAAAATTGCGTGAAAAAGATAAACAGTTACAATACCAATCTCGTCTGATTCAAATGGGTGAGATGCTGAGTATGATTGCGCATCAGTGGCGTCAACCTTTAGCTGCCATTGCGGCAACGACTAGTTTTTTGTCGGCAAAATTGATGCTTGAAGAGGTGAATAAACAAGAATTTGAAGAAGAAATTGGGCGTATTGAAACCTATGTTTCGCATCTTTCTAAAACGATAGATGATTTTAGAAACTTTTTTAAAGCAGTGAAGCAACAAGAGCGGGTGAGCCTTGAAGTGGTCGTAGAAAAGACGCTCAATATCGTAAAACCTCTTTTGATTACTAAAAACATTACGGTCCTTACAGACTTTACATGTAAGCAAGAAATTGAAACCTACAGCAATGAATTGGCACAAGTCATTTTAAATATTATCAAAAACGCCGAAGATGCCCTTTTAGACAATGGGGTTCGTGAGCCTAAAATTTGGATTCGAACTTACGATGATGATAAAAAAATATATTTAGAGATTAAGGATAATGCAGGTGGTATAGATGAAAATTTATTTCAAAAAATCTTTGAACCTTACTTTTCCACAAAACACGACAAAGATGGGACAGGTGTAGGGTTGTGTATGTCCAAAACTATCATTGAAGAACACTGCAAAGGTTTTTTAAGTGTACACAATGAATCAGGCGGGGCTGTTTTTACTATTGCATTATCCAAATGAGACATTTGCGAGACAATCTTCTTTCTACTTCCCCTTTTTACTGAGACAATCCCCAGACACTCTCCTCCTATAATGATGCTAAGAATTTAAAATCTTAGTACAAGGAGGTTTATGATGGAAACACCACTTTATCTCGAAGAGAGAAGTTTGGTGAAACGATTTAGTGGTCCTTTACCTATTTTACTCAATACCATTTTTGTCTTGGCATTGTTTTATGTGACATGGTGGATATTTCAAGACCCGCGTGGAATTATGCGGATGTATACACCGTATGTGGGGTACATGTGGTGTCGGTGGTTGTTGGTTATTATGATTTGGATTGCGTACATCTTTGATTTTTGGCCTTTTAGTCGATCATGGCTGAGAAATACGCATCCTGTGCTTAAAGGTATTGTGCTCACCACACTAACAGTGCTTCTTTTTGCCATTGTGCTGAAAGGGTTTTTTGAGACGATTTTAGGGGATTATGCGATTGCTTATTTTAGCCCTGAGCGCCTTCAAAAAGAGGGAGTAGTCGAATTTTGGGCATTAGAATACTCAGCACAAGCGATTTTGATGTTTGCCGCCATTGCTTCATGGCTTAGTCCTGCGTGGGTAGTTGCGATGGAAGGGGCACCTTGGGACAAACTGCCTCAGCCAGTGAAGGGTTTTTCTATTTTGATGTTTACCTTTTTTATCAGTGTGATTGTCTATTTTGTGGCATTTCACTCTCATATGGCGATTTTATTTGACCCTTGGCAAAAATTTGCAGCGATTACCCCTCCGTGGTGGGAAAACTTTGCTGATACGGTACATGGTAACTTTAACATTGCATGGATTATGTGCTGTACAGTAGTTGTATGGCTGCACGAAACCATTTGGGAGCGTTATCCATTTTCAATGATAGAAAATCCATGGCTTCGTCGTACAGCATCATTTTTTGGCATCATTGCTATTGCTGTAGCTCTTAGTTTCTTTCTCTATTTTGCGCAAGAGTTGGTTTGGGGTGAAGCTATTAGAGGTACAAAAAGAGATGCAGCACCGGATTGGCGATGGTTACATGTCGGTGAGATGGCGATTTTCTGGTTACTGCCGGCACTTTATATGCATTTTTATATGAAAAATGGCATCAATCGTTTCAGTCAAACCACCAATATTTTACTTCGCACGATTGCTTCTGTACTTGCGGCTGTGGTGATTTATTATGTTTACTATAAAACATCACATTTTTTCTTAGGTACACAAAAAGGTTTTTCACATCCACAACAATTTCCGATGATTCCCCTTATTTGGTTGATTAATGTGATGTTGATTAACTACTGGTTTATGGATGGCTGGCCAGGATGGCGTTTGGCACAGGCGAGTGAAAAAGCTCCCGTTACCCATGTTAGCTATAGTAGTGCAACACTCTCACCTTCGTTTTACAAAGGGGTTATTGGTGGAACACTCGGTGGCGTAGTTGTTTATTTTGTCATTATTTATATGATTCCGATGATGGGCTCAATGCTCATTATTTTCAAATAAGGAGGAAATCATGTCAATCGAAAATGAAAACACAAGGCGAGATTTTCTCAAAGGCGCAGTTACGGGGCTTGGGTTTGGTACACTTGCTACCATGGGCGTTTTTTCATACTCTTCTATGCGTTCATTTTTCCTTCCACAAGCAGATCGAAAAATGGCAAGTTTTGGTGCATGTAAGAGTGTCAAAATTACTAATATTTCAGAAACGAGCTGGTTCGATAATGCCACTTTAATGGGCGATATGAAAGGCGCTGGTGGACTTTTGGTTGACCAGTACCTTTACAACTGGCCTCCTTTTGGAGATGGTAGTGGGCTTGCTAAAGGGAGTTATGATAAGGGTATGGCAAAGATTAAACATCTCTTGCCTCATAAACTTGAAGAAGCGTGGGAAGTGGTAAAAACCAACAGTGTTCATCCTGAAAATGCAGGTGGATTTGCGGCACTTATTGAGATTGAGCGCCTAGATGGTGTAAAGAAAAAATACTTGCTTGATAGTGGTTGGTCGTATGAATGGATGGATAAGGCATTTAAACGAGAGGGCATTGATAAGATGCTTGCTAATGGTGAAATTGAAGCGTTGATTTTATCGCATGAGCATTTTGACCATTTTTGGGGTTTGCCTGTTACGATGAAGTATGCGCCCAATATCAAAATCATCATTCCTGATGGTTTTTACAAAGAGGGCTTACAATACATCAAAGACTCAGGTCACAAAGGCGAACTTGTGGTTTTCAAAAAAGGTAAAAATGACATTGAACCAGGACTTTGTGCTTATACTTTTGATGTTCCTATCATTTGCCGTGTTTTTGGAGAGCAGTCTATCTTTGCTAATGTTGAGGGTAAAGGTTTGGTCAGTATCTCAGGGTGTTGTCATCAAGGCATTATTCAATTTATTGCTACGGCAAAAAATGAGCTCAAATATGACAATGACCAGATGTATGGCATCTATGGAGGTTTACATATCTCTCCATTTGACGATTGGGATCCAAAGTATGATGACCTTGTTATCTCTTTAGGAAAATGGGACTTTAAAACGATAGGGTGCAACCACTGTACAGGTCTTTTGACAGCTGAGAAGTTTGTTCGAGCAGGTTATCCTGTCGTCAAAGGTACGGCGCAACACCGTTCAAAAAGCCACTCGTATTTGGGCAATGGAGATACGATTACTTTTGGATAAACAAGTAAAGAGCCAAAGGTTTATCTTTTGGCTCTTTTAAGGAGATGAAGATGAATATATCAGAACTTTATCCAGCGCATTTTGATTATTCGGCGCAGAGTTATATGGCTTTGATGCGCTCCATCTTGATTAAAGCGTCGTATGATAGTGTGCTTAAAAAAATTACAGGCTATAAAGGGATGTATCTGTGTCAAGATCCTAAAGAGTGTTGGACACTTAAATTTGACCAATTTGTAGGTATTTTTGGTATGGTATTTTCAGAAACAAACGAAGGGTTTGGACGCTTTCATTTGTACTATTTTCCCTCACCCAAAGAGGCATTAATTGAGAAATTTTCACTCTTGGAAGCCTTGCTAAGTCAAGAAGAAGATTTTATCGATAAAGTGCGCTCTTTCGCCCAATATCCCGAGCTTTTGAGTCAATTTTATATCGGCAGTTTAGCCTTACATGTAAGCTTTGAATCCCAAACACTCTTGCTTTTTTACGAGACACTTTTGCGCCAAAGAATTTACAGCAAAGCGGGTGTTTTTTCTCCGTGGCAAAAAGAGATGTGTGTGATTGAAGCGGGTGGTTTGGATAAGGATTTACCTTGTTTTCGCTTGGTTCTTCCTGTGATGAATTTCCTCAATACTGCCATTACAAGGCTTACATGTAACGCTCCCTCATACTTTAAACTCTTCAAAGCGCGCTCTTTTAGCCTAGCATATGATGCCAAAGGTGTGTTTGAAAAAACACTTGAACGCCCCGAGACAAAACTCTTTGTCGCGTTAGGATATGGCGAGACTGATTTTGATGCTTTGGTGCAAATGCCTTTAGCGCATGAAAAAGCAGAAGTGGTGAGTGAGCAGATGAGTTTAAATAGTTTTTTACAAAAAGCGCCGTGGTATGACCAAAGTGAGAACAAAGCCTCTCCTCTCATGTGGGCACACAAAGAGACCATGAAGCCAAAGTTGGTTGTGGTGACGGGGTTTTTAGGCTCAGGAAAAACCAATTTTTTACAGCATTATATTGAGTATGAGACAGAGAAAAACCGTTTTGTGGGCATTATTCAAAATGAGATAGGGAAAACGGGTTTGGATGGGAAGCTAGTAGATTATGATTATTCGTTGGTGGAGCTTGATGAGGGATGTGTGTGTTGTTCTCTTTGCGGACAGCTACGCATAGGCGTCAACACACTGATGAAAAATACTACGCCAGATACCATTTTACTAGAAACCACAGGTGTTGCTAATCCTTTCAATCTTTTGAGTGAGCTGAATGAACTCGAAGATATCGTTGATTTAGAGGCGATTGTCACCGTGGTTGATGGAAGTAGTGCGCTTTATTTGGCAGGGGAGTATCGTATTTTTTTAGACCAGATTCGCTCAGCTGATGTCATCTTACTGAATAAAACCGATTTGATGAGTGAAGCAGAAATAGAAAAAGTCGAACAGCTTTTATATGAAAATAATCGTTGTGCAAAAGTCATTCACACGGTACAATGCGATATCCATCCTCATATTTTAGCCATTTCTCTTAATGCGTCAACTGCACAAATTGCCTCTTTGATTGCGGAAGACGATGAGGTTAAATATACGCATCTTCAAGACAATCTCTCAAGCCTCAAAGTTAATATTCAAAAATCTGTGAATAAAGAACGATTTGAAGCGTATTTAAAAGCTTTGCCTTCCTCGATTTTTAGGCTTAAAGGTATCGTCCAGTTTGAAGATGAACCTCACCAATGCGTTGTTCAATTCGTACATGGTCGCTATGAGTTTGTCGTCCAAAGGGAAGACCAAATCCATGAATCATTTTTGGTCTATATTGGGAAAAATATGAATCAATTTTATATTCCCTCTGTTTTTTAAAAGCTTTTTCATTGTTACCCACTGTTTACTCCTTTAGCGTTAAGATGCATATGGGAAAAGCTCCCAAATACAACAAAGGAGGAGACGATGAATATTGGTTCAAATTCTCTCTATGGGGTATCTGCCTACTCTTCTAGCAGTAGCACGAGTAGTACAAGTTCCATGAGTTCAAAATTCGCAGAAGAGTTGCTTACTTCTATGGATAGTGATTCAAGTGGTACTGTGGATAGTGCAGAATTTAGCAGTGCGGCTCTTGCACTCTCAAGTTCTAATGATGAGAGTTCAACACAAGAAGCATTTGCAGCACTTGATACCAATGAAGATGGCGTTGTGAGCATTGATGAGCTCACCAGTTCTATAGAGGCTATCATGGAACAACAAAAAGGAGCAATGGTAGCTGGAGGTACACCACCACCGCCACCACCTTCACAAGAGGAAGATACAGGCTATACGCAAGAAGAACTCACTGCTATGGCGAGTGAAACTTCTTCTACAGAGAGTACCCTTTCTTCATTATTTGAGTCATTGGCTACGAACTTTGATTCAGCCGATACCAATAGTGATGGTAAAGTGACTTCTGCTGAAGCGATGGCCTATGAAGAATCCACTAAACAAACGAGTGTTGGTACAACATCAAGTAGTGATAGTGAAGACGGATTGATGAAAAAGCTGTTGGAGCAGATTATCGCTCAGTATGCTAATCAAAATAGCATCAGTACTTCTGCTATCAACCTTAGCGCATAGTCCCATCAAGCCACGCTCTAAGCAAGGCGTGGTTTTGTTACTTTTGATTTACTTTTCCTTTGATATAATCAAGCTATGATAAAAATACTCCTCATCGAAGATGATGTTGAATTAGCCAGCTTGCTTCAAGCAGCACTATTGGTGGAAGCTATTGAAGTAAAGCTCGCTTTTACACCGCTTGAAGGCTTGACTGCTTTGCAAAATGAATCTTTTGATGCGCTCGTCCTTGACCTCTCTTTACCCCAAATTGATGGACTTGAAATTTGCAGAATTGTCCATGAATCCATCCCCAATCTTCCCATCATCATCTCCTCAGCAAGGTCAGATATGAACGATAAAGTGATGGGTTTTGAGCGAGGGGCTGATGACTTTTTACCCAAACCTTACGACCCAAGAGAGTTGGCTTTTCGTCTTCGTGCCATCCTAAGAAGGGGTGTTTTGATTCCCGAAAGTGAAGCGCTTTTTCATATTGATGAGGCAAAACATCTTATTTCTCGCGGGCAAAATGCTTTGCGTCTTACGCAAGCGGAGTATGACATCGTTGCGTACATGCTTAAAAAAGCGGGTTTTGTGATTTCTAGAGAAGAGTTATTGCTCAATATTGGGTCGATTAAATATGAAAGTAGTTTGAAAAGCATTGATGTTATTATGGGGCGGATTCGTCAAAAAATCGGAGATAATCCTAAAAAACCACGGTTTATTCTCTCCATTCGAGGTGTGGGGTATAAGTTTATCAATGCGTAAAGTTTCTATTATCACCCTTGTGACTGTCTTTTTTGCCCTGACTATCGTGGTGATTAACATCGCCTTAATACTTGAGTACAAAAGGCAAGTAAGTGACTTGCAGCTTTTTGCATTTCAGCGCTTTGTGATGGGCATGAAAATGATGCGTGATATGCCAGAAGATTTGGATGAACAACTCTCAAAGCTAGGTATTCGTGTGAGTGAAAAAGAGATGAAGTTACTTCAAAGAGAAGGTGAAAAACTGTTTGAAGACCCTTTTGCTGATGTCGTTTTGTATGAAAAAAAGCTTTATTTTGTGCCAAGATCACCACCTTCATTTCCGCCAAATGCTCTAAAAAATATGCCTCCACCCCCTCATTTTAGAGGTCCACCTCCTATTTTAGAAGACAAAGGGGAGTTTTCTGCGGGTCGCGTTTGGATTTTAAGTGCAGTGGTCAATGTTCTTCTTATCCTTTTCTTTGTCATTGTTTTGCGTAAACTTTTAGGTCTTCGCAAGCTTAAAAGTGCGATTAGGGCTTTTGGAAATGAGCGAGAATTTAAACCCATTGTATTGGAGAGTGCAGATGAATTGGGTGAAATTGCGATGGAATTTAACCAAGCAATGGAAAAAATACATCATTTAAAAGAGGCAAGAACGCTCTTTTTACGCAATATTTTGCATGAGCTAAAAACGCCCATTATGAAAGGGCGAATACTGTCACAATCACTCGAAAACCCTAAGAAAAAAGAGCCTTTAGAGAGAGTTTTTACAAGGCTTGAGAGTTTGTTAGGAGAGATGGTTAAAGTGGAAAAACTCACTTCCAATGAATGGGTAGTGGATAAAAAAGAGTATCGATTGGTAGATGTGCTTGACCATGCACGCGACCTTTTGATGAGTGATACGAGTCGTTTAAAAGTTAATGCCAACATTGAAGCACCTATTGTGTGTGTTGATTTTGAACTTTTTGCGACAGCGCTTAAAAATTTACTCGATAATGCACTGAAATATTCTGTAGGTGAAGTTGAAGTAAGCATTGATGACAAACAAATAGGCGTTTGTAGTGTTGGAGAAAAGTTACACCAAGAACGACTTGATTTTTCAAAAGCCTTCAACCGTGAGACGGAAGGTGCTCCAAACGGTCTAGGACTAGGGCTTTACATCGCCAATGCTATCATTACTAAACATGGCTTTGCCCTTAAGTACTTACATGTAAAAGGGCAAAATTGTTTTGTGATAGTTATATGATGTCCTTGAGCTTTTCTTTGAGAATGTGTGGCGTAAAAGGTTTAATGATATAGTTATTAACACCCTCTTTAATCGCCGTGATAACTTCTCTCTTGCCGCCCTCTGTTGTAATCATAATGATAGGCGTATGCTTGTACGCTTCCATAGATCTTGCAGTTTTGACAAGTTCCAATCCATTCATGCGTGGCATATTCCAGTCAGTCATAATGGCATCAAATTGTGT
Organism: Sulfurospirillaceae bacterium; assembly: GCA_028705785.1. Taxonomy (GTDB): domain Bacteria; phylum Campylobacterota; class Campylobacteria; order Campylobacterales; family Sulfurospirillaceae; genus Sulfurospirillum. Next base: position 23,261 of record JAQWCT010000002.1, read on the forward strand.
TTCTTTCATTTTTTTGAGTGCATCCACGCCATCTTCGGCTTCGGTGACTTCAAAGTAACCAATGCTTCCTAATGTATTGCACACGATTCTTCGCATGGTTGAGCTATCATCAACGACTAAAAAGTGCATTCTTCATCCTTTGTTTTTATTCTTACATGTAAGAAGCAAAAAGTGTTCTACTTTTGGTATCATAATGAAAAAAAGTGGAGGGACAGTGAACTACATCGGCTCTAAAACAAAACTCATCCCTTTTTTAAAGGAGACTATCAAAGGTATTGTCGGGGAAGATTTGAGCCAAAAGAGCCTGTGTGACCTTTTTGCAGGAAGTGGGGTTGTAGGAAGAGCCTTTAAAGATGAGGTTGATTTTATCATCAGCAATGATATAGAATATTATAGCTATGTTTTGAACTACAATGCCCTTTTGGGAAAAACTATCCATCATGCTTGCGACTACATAGAAACTCTCAATGAACTCAAACCTCTTGAAGGACTTATTTATCAACACTATTGCGAGGGAAGTGGCTGTGGAAGAGTCTACTTTTCAGACCTTAACGGTCAAAAGATAGACGCACTGCGCCAAGCCATTGAATCATATAAAGAGGATAAAAATCTTTACTATTTTTTACTAGCTTCCTTACTAAAGAGTGCCGATAAAGTGGCTAATACCGCTTCGGTCTATAGTTCTTTTTTGAAAACACTCAAACCACTAGCGTGTAAAGAAATGGTATTAGAGGGCTTGGATTTTGAGCCAGATGAAAAATCGCATCAAGTTTTTTGTGAAGATGCCAATACCCTTATTTCTAAAATAAAAGGCGATATACTCTATCTTGACCCACCTTACAATCACCGTCAATATGGTGCTAACTATCATCTTCTTAACACGATTGCCTTTTATGATGTTTTTGAGCCTCAAGGAAAAACAGGTGTGAGAAACTATATCAGTTCACCTTATTGTAAAAGAGGGAGTGCATTTAGTGCTTTGGAAGCATTGATTCGTGAGGCACAATTTCATTATATTTTTTTGAGTTACAATGATGAGGGGCTTATCTCTCAAAGCGATATTGCTCAAATAATGCGTCGTTATGGCAGATATGAGGCCCAAAGCATTCCTCATCAGCGTTTTAAAGCTTACGATAATAAACAATGTAAAAATTTCACACGCGAATATCTTCACATATTAGAAAAGTTTTAAAAGAATTTGGATACAATTCGCATCTTTTATATCGTTAGAAAAAAGGAAATACAATGTTGAAAAAATTAACACTCATCATGACAATGATAGCAATGGTCTCTACCATGGCATTTGCACAAACTGCTACCCTCCAAAAAACAAAGAAAAATACGGTACACAAACAAGTAAAACATGTAAGTGCTAAACCTGCTAAAAAACAACATATAGCTTCAAAAAATACGAAAAAAACTAAAAAGAAAGTCAAAGTCGCTTAACGCTTTAAATGCTCCTATAAGTTTAAAAAAATTATAGGAGCTTAAGCCCACTCCCAGTAAAATCCCTCCATGCACATCGTCTAAGGTTTAGACAAACATAAATAGCATTCTTCTTAATGTACTCTTTTGTGTTTATCCCCTTTTGTTGTGCCACTTTACATGTAAGGAATTTGTATGAAAAGAAGAGTATTTATGCAAGGGTGTGCGGCATTTGGTGCAAGTGCGGTTTTATTGCCGAGGGTTTCTATCCTTGAAGCGAGCGAGCCAAAAGGTGAAACACGCGTTTTTATGGTTAAAAATAGTTACAACCTCAAAAGTGAAAATCCTAAACTTGTGACTAAGCTATGGATTCCCCTACCGCTACAAAGTGAATATCAACACATAAGCGACATCAAGTTTAGCTCCAATGCGAGTAAGGCGTATATCACCGATAAAAATAGTTATCAAGCCAATACGCTCTATGCACAGTGGGATGAGGGCGGTGATAAAGTCTTAGAGCTATCCTTTCGCGTGACAACAAAAGAGCGACATACCGACTTTTCTAAAGCAACCGCTTCTTCTACTTATCCAAAAGCTGTCGCTCGTTTTTTAAAACCAACGGCGCATATTCCTACCACAGGCAAAGTCAAAGAATTGGCCCTTAAAATCACCCAAGAGGCTAAAATACCATTGGAAAAAGCCAAAGCTATTTATGGCTGGGTCACTGAAAATATGCACCGCGATGATGCCGTTATCGGATGTGGTGTGGGTGATGCAGGTAAAGCGATAGAGCAGAATATCTTGGGTGGAAAATGTACAGATATTAGCTCTGTGTTTGTAGCATTGTTAAGAAGTGTCGGCGTGCCAGCTCGTGAGATTTTTGGTATCAGGCTTGGGAGTTCTAAGTTTTCCAAAGCGTGTGGCAGTAGTGATGATGCAGGATTTGCCAAAATTAGTGGCGCTCAGCATTGTCGGGCGGAATTTTACATCGTAGGATGTGGTTGGATTCCATGTGACCCAGCCGATGTTGCCAAAGTTATCCTAAGCGAAAAAATGACACTCAAAGATCCATTGGTTCAAAAAGTTCGAGACTATTTCTTTGGGAATTGGGAGATGAACTGGGTAGGATTTAATGATGGCAGAGATTTTGTTTTAAGCCCCACACCAACGCAAAAACCACTCAATATGTTTGGTTATCCTTATGCTGAAGTGGAAGATGAGGTTTTGGATTATTATTCACCAGCAGGCTTTAGTTACGCCTATACTTCGCAAGAAAAATTATAATCATGAAAGGGATGTTAGGCGCACTGCTATCGGCTTTTTTAGCAACTGCGTGTTGCCTTCCTCCTCTTTTATTTTTAGTGTTCGGAGCTTCTTTTGGCTTTTTGAGTTTTTTAGAAGTTTTAACACCACTTCGTATACCACTTTCACTTTTATCTTTAGCGCTTTTGTATGTGTCATGGAGAGCTTATACGCAAAAATGCTTTACATGTAAGGTGCAAAAACGCACACGCTATGTTTGGTTTTATAGCATTATCTTGACACTGATAGTGGCTATTTTACTTTATCCTGAGTGGGCGATGTTATTTTTGGAGAGTGAAGAATGAAAAAATTAATCTTTTTAGTGTTGCCACTATTTCTTTTAGCGCAAGAAGAAATTATCATCAAAATTGAGGGAATGCACTGTCCGCTTTGCACCACTGCGGTTAAAAAAGCATTGAAAAATGTTGAGGGCGTGGAAAAAGTGAAAGCACTTTTAGAAACAAAGAGTGCAACGATCATCGCGAAAGAGGGAGTTTTAGATAACGATTTGTTTGAGGCAGTTAAAACAACGGGGTATGAAGGCGTGATACTCTCACGCCAACACAAAAAAGACTAGCGTCTTCCCTCACTACTACCACGGCTTCCACTACTTCTAGGAGCTCGTCTTGCTTCACCACCAGCTTCGCCGCGTGGGCTTCCACTTGGTTTGAAGTCACTTCTTGGAGACCTCGGAGGTCTGCTGTCTGTTCTTGGAGCATCACTTCGTGGTGCACTTGACGCGCCATCTCTACTGGCATATGGTCTTGATGAGGGAGCACGATCTGTTCTTGGTCTATCGTCTCTTGGGCGGTCATCTCTGCTACCACCTTCTCGTGGAGCTGAACCTCTGTATCCACCACCGCTTCCACCGCCACTGTTGCCTCTATAACCGCCACGACTTCCGCCGCCGCCAGTTCTACCACCACGGTTTCTACTTCCGTCTCTCTCTTCGATATTTTTAACCACTGACTCTAAAGTCTTTTTGTCTAAACCTATCTTGTTTGGTCCAACTGGTGTGTTTTCTTTTAAAAGGTTTGAAAGGAGTTTAAGCGCAATTTGAGCCATATCCATATCTTCTTCTAGCATGGAAAGGAGTTTAACAGCACTCTCGTTGAGTTCTGCATTTCTGATGTCATCTGCCATTTTAGCAAGTTTATTTTCTTTAACATCATTCAAACTTGGAACGATTTTGTGTTCGATTTTTGAGCCAACTTTTTTACCAATTCTTTGCATTGAGTGAAATTCGATAGGTGTTACAAGCGTAATCGCTACACCTTTTTTACCCGCACGACCTGTTCGTCCAATTCGGTGAACATAACTCTCTGGATCAAATGGCATATGGTAGTTAAATACATGGCTGATGTCTGCAACATTAAGACCACGAGCGGCAACATCGGTGGCTACCAAAATCTCGATTTGTGAACTACGGAATGCTTTGATAACGGTTTCTCTTTGGTTTTGCTCCATGTCACCATGAAGTCCTTTAGCCATATAACCAATCGCCATAAGTTGTGTGGAAAGTCTATCAACTTCTTTTTTAGTACGACAAAATACAATTGATTTTTCAGGCTCTAATGCGTCTAAAAGACGAATCATCGCGTTGTCTCTTTCGTATTCGTTGATAACATAGTATTGTTGTTCGATGTCTTCGTTTGTAGTATGGTCTTTTGGTGTGACGCTCACAAATTTTGGGTCATTAAGGATTTTGCTCGCAAGTCTTTTGATAGGGTCTGGCATAGTAGCTGAGAAAAGAAGTGTTTGTCTAACTTTTGGAAGGTAGGTGAAAATCTCTTCGATATCTTCTAAAAAGCCCATATCAAGCATTTCATCTGCTTCATCTAAAACGATGATTTCAGGCGTAAATTTGCCCAATCTATCATTTTTCAAAAGATCAAGCATTCGACCTGGAGTGGCTACGATAACGCTAGCACCTTTTTCGATTAAGCCAATTTGTCTTGAGTATGAACTACCGCCATAAATAGTAACGGTTTTAACGCCACGGTGTCTTCCGAGTGAATAAAGTTCATCACTGACTTGTGTTGCGAGTTCTCTTGTTGGTGTGATAACTAAAACTTGTACTCTATTTTGATTTGGATCGATCATACTTAAAGTTGAAAGACCAAATGCAGCTGTTTTACCTGTTCCTGTTTGTGCTTGTGCGACAATGTCGTTACCTGCTAATACTAAAGGTATCGCTTCTGCTTGAACGGGACTTGGTTCTGTAAAGCCAGCTTCTACAACGGCTTTAAGGATTTCTGGGTGTAGCCCGAATGATTCGAATGTGGGTGTGTGTTTTTCCATGTTTTTTCCATGTGTTTAATTTTTCCAAAACAAAAAGTGTTGAAACATTTTTTGTAAAGCAATATACTCTACTACATAAAAATTTTTTGAGTTTAAATGAAAGGCGCAACTCAACAAAAAGTATGTAAAAACCTACATACTCACTGAGTCGTTGCTCAAATCTGGTAGGTTTTAGGTGAAGTCCATCTAAGAAGTTTTGGAATTAGGCGCATTATAGTCTAATTTTATTAAAACAATATTAAGGTTTATAAGTATTCTTTTATTCCTTGGGATTTTCGCTCCAATCAAATTCCATTTGTCTAGCAGTTCCTAAAGCTAAGTCACGAGTAATAAGCTTTTCGATTAAATGCAAACTCATATCAATTCCTGCGGAAATTCCTCCTGATGTAACGATATTCCCCTCATCGACCCACCTCTTAGAACGCTTTACATGTAAAGAGGGAAACATCGTTTTGAGGTCGTCAATATCTTCCCAGTGCGTAGTTGCTTTTTTGCCCTCTAATAAACCAGCTTGTGCCAATAAAAAGGCTCCTGTGCAGATAGAAGCAGTGAGTTTTGCACTTTTTGAAGTCGTTACTATCCATTTTATAAGCTCAGGTATTTCGAGTTCTTGTGTGACAATGCCTCCTGGAATAAGTAAAACATCAATAATAGGATGGGTCACAAATGAATAATCAGGAAAAAGCTGAAGCCCAGCTCTTGCACGGATAGCATCGTTAGTTTTTCCAATAGTAAAAACTTCAAAAGGGAGATCAGACAAAAGCGGATTGAGCTTACGAGCAACGCGTGAAGCAGTCGTAAAAACCTCGTAAGGTCCCGCAAAATCTAGAACTTCCACATTATCAAAAAGATAAATACCAACAGATAAAGGCATTAAAACTCCTTCTTCCCAAATAAGATATAAAAATTTTAGCCGAATTTGATTAAAATATCTTTTAGTATCGTGTCGGAAGATTAAATCAAAGGATTACTATGTTGGACTTGCGTATACAAACTTCGAGATTGATGGGGTTGGATCAAGATTTGGTCTTGCATGGTGGTGGTAATACTTCTATGAAAGAGCAAGATACGATTTATGTCAAAGCCAGTGGGTTCAATCTTGATACGATTGATGAGCGAGGTTTTGCGCCAGTGTCTACATGTAAACTATTGGATTTATTGCAGTTTGATAGCTTAAGTGACACCGATATGGTGCGATTGCAACGAGAAGCGATGAGTGATCAAAGTTTTGCCAATCCTTCCATTGAAGCCATTCTTCACGCGTTAATCCCTTTTAAATATGTCGACCATACCCACGCTGACGCCATTGTTACGATTAGCAATTCTAAAAAGGGTAAGAAAATACTCTCTAAAATTTATGGCAAAGATTTTATTATCGTTCCGTATGTGATGCCAGGTTTTGTGCTTGCAAAGGCGGTTCATGCGCTTACATGTAAGGCTGATTGGACACACTTAAAAGGCATTATCTTAATGCATCATGGTGTATTTACCTTTGATGATGATGGGATGAAAAGCTATCAAAAGATGCTAAAAGTGGTCAAAGTAGCAGAGGATTATCTTTGTAAACACACAAAAATAGCGCATAAAAAAGCAAAGCAAACGCATGATTTGGAGAAGATAAAAGCACTTATCTCAAAGATAAAAGGCTACGAAGTGGAGATGGTGGTTAATGATTCAAAAATAGCACAAACTTTTGCTTCGTTGAAAGATTTATCGCTTAGCCAAAAAGGGGTTTTAACGCCTGAGCATATTATCCGCACCAAACGAACACCTGTGGTTTTGCGTGAGGATTATGAGAAAGAAATCACTAAGTACATCAAAAAATACATAAAATATTTTGAAAAACATCGAACGAATGAAATGATGCTCTCTCCTGCCCCAAATTGGGCAGTTTTAAAAGGTTTTGGAACTGTGAGCTTTGGAAAAACGCTCAAAGAAGCGGAGATTATTCGCGATATAAATGAACATACGATGAAAGCAATGCTAAGGGCTGAACAACTTGGTGGCTATGAAAGTTTGAATGCGAAAGACAGCTTTGCCATGGAGTATTGGGAATTAGAGCAAGCCAAATTAAGGAAAGCCTGATGCAGTATCTCTTAGCCATTGATGCAGGAACAGGTAGTATCAGAGCCGTTTTGTTTGATGTCTTAGGCAATCAAATTGCTATCTCTCAAAGAGAATGGACGCACCTTGAAGAAGCAGGTGTTGAAGGCTCGATGGCGTTTGATTTTAGGCAAGGGTGGAAACTGTGTACAGCGTGCATCAAAGAAGCCATTCAAGGCATTGATGCTCATGATATTTTAGCCGTGTCCGCTTCGAGTATGCGCGAGGGCATTGTAGTGTACGATAAAGATAAAAACGAGCTTTGGGGTGTTGCCAATGTCGATAGTAGGGCAGGCGAGCAAGTCAAATACTTGAAAAACCTCTCTGCTTCTATGGAGAGAGATTTTTATCTCAAAAGTGGTCAAACTTTTGCGCTCAGTTCCATGCCACGGCTTTTATGGCTTAAAGAAAATAGGGCGGATGTGTATGAAAAGGCCACTTATTTTACGATGATTAGTGATTGGGTGTTGTTTAAACTGTGTGGCGAGTTGGCATGTGAGCCATCAAATGGTGGAACAGCTGGGGCTTTTAGTCTTCAAAGTCGTGATTGGGATAAAGAGCAATTTACTTTGTGTGGACTCAAAGACTTGTTTGTTCCCATCTTGGAAAGTGGAGAAGTTTTAGGGAAAGTCAGCCAAAAAGCAAGTGATGAAACGAGACTTTGCAGTCAAACTTTAGTCGTTATGGGTGGTGGCGATGTGCAAATTGGAACGGCTGGGCTTGGGGCAAATGCGCTTGGCGACGCCGTCATTTTGGGTGGTAGTTTTTGGCAACAAGAGATTAATATCGCTTCATCTACACCACTTTCAAATGAGATGCGACTTCGTGTCAATCCTCATGTGATTCAAGGCATTTCACAAGCGGAGGGCATTACCTTTTTTAGTGGTTTGGTGATGCGCTGGTTTCGAGATAGCTTAGGTGGTGGGAAAAGTTACGCACAACTAGAAAAAATGGCGCAAAGTGTTCCTGTTGGAAGTTATGGCATTATGCCTATTTTTAGTGATGCGATGAATTATGGCAAGTGGTATCATGCGAGTCCTTCATTTATAGGGCTTGGACTTGACCCTCAAAAATACAATGTAGCTTCGATGTTTAGGGCTTTGCAAGAAAATGCGTGTATCGTAAGTGCCATTAACCTTGAACATATCAAAGCCTTTAGCGGAGTCTCTCCTAGTTCGCTTATTTTTGCCAGTGGCGCTTCACAAGGTAAGCTTTGGCCTCAGATATTGTGCGATGTAACAGGCTTACATGTAAAGGTTCCCGTTGTCAAAGAAGCCACGGCTTTGGGAGTTGCGATGGCTGGAGGCATTGGGGCTGGAGTTTTTCACGATTACGCAGAAGCGGGAAAAAGTTTAGTTAAAATAGAAAAAACCTACGAGCCAAATGAGCGTAATTTTGAAACTTACAGACAAATCAAAGAAAAATGGGTTAAAATTTACGCCAAACAATTAGAACTCGTCGATGAAGGATTGATATCCTCGATGTGGAAAGCACCAGGAATTTAACATGTATATAACCAATGAAAACAATCACGCATACCGCTTTGGCGCCTATGGCCCTAAATACTTAACCAATGGAGAGACCAATGTAGACTTAGGTGTGGTGGTCATCACGCCTAATGAAAACCATCCATGCCATATGCATGTGCATCAAGAAGAGTCATTTTTAGGGCTTGAGGGCGAGTGCAATGTCTGGGTCAATGGCGCGTTAGTTGTGTTAAAAGTAGGGGATTATCTGGTATGTGGGCCTGGGGATTCGCATTTTTTTGAGAATGTCACCGATGTCAATTTTAAAGCAGTATTTATCAAAGCGCCACGACTTGATGTGAAAGATAGCGTCTATATTGACTGGAAACCAGGGATGGTATACGATAAAACTAAGGTTATTCAATAAACTTCATGTAAATCTCATTTATTTACATTAAAATTACTTTCGCTAGGTACAATGTCACATAAAAGCGACAAAGGATTTGTGTAAAATCATGCAACAAAAAATTATCACTAGGGCGACTAGCTATTTTATGGCGCACTATACGAAAAAATATCTTCATATTGAAAAGCAAACCCATAGAGGTTTGCCAACTTGTAGTGAAAATAAAAAATACCTTCTTTATATTCACATTCCCTTTTGCACGATGTTTTGCCCTTATTGTTCGTTTAATAAATTCAAATATATGATAGAAGAAGCGACGGTTTATTTTGCAAGTTTACGGGAAGAACTCTTACATGTAAAGGCATTGGGATATGATTTTGACCATCTTGTTATTGGAGGTGGAACGCCTTTAATTAACGAAGATGAACTCATCAAAACGATAGAACTTTGTAAAAAGCTTTTTTCTATTGAGGATGTTTCGTGCGAGAGTGACCCTAACCATATTCAAAAACCAACTATTCAAAAATTGGTAGGTTTGGTCGATAGAATTTCTATCGGTGTACAAAGTTTTGATGATGCTATACTCAAAAAACTTGGTCGATACGAAAAATTTGGCTCCTCAAATCAGATATATGAAAAAATAGATAGCATGTTAGGTATGTTACCGCTTACCAGCGTTGATATGATTTTCAATTTTCCCAACCAAACACCTGAGGGCATCGTTAAAGAGCTTGAAATTCTCCAAAGTTTATCCCCTGAACAAACCAGTATTTATCCGCTGATGACTTCTTCGACAGTGAGTAGCAATGTGAAAAAAACATTGGGAGAGTACAGCGTGACCCAAGAATATGATTTTTATAAAATCATTACAAAAACACTTCAAAAAATGTATCCAAGCCAACATGGTTGGTCGTATTCTAAAGAAAATGATGTGATTATTGATGAGTATATTATCGACAATAAAGAGTATGTAGGCGTGGGTTCTGGCTCTTTTAGCTTTTTAAATGACACTTTGTATCTCAATGAATTTTCACTTGAGAGGTACGCCGAGCTAGTTGCTAAAAAAGGAAGTGCAGTAACTAAAATGAGAACTTTTCCACGCCAAAGCCAAATGTACTATCGTTTGATGGTGGATCTTTTCAATGGAAAGCTCTCTAAGCGAAGATTTGCCACTGAGTTTGGGGTTCCCATTTCTCAAAACCTTTCCAAAGAATTGTGGTTGCTTAAACTAGCAGGGGCGATTAAAGATAATGGAGAAACCATTACTACCACGGAGTTTGGAAGCTATCTTTTTATGGTGATGATGAAAGAATTTTACATGGGTATGGACTATATCCGTGATGGAGAACGCAAAAAATTAGGGGTTATTTAAACGAACTAAGCGATAAATTTTCACTCCAAACAAGAACAAAAAACCCTACATGTAAGCCATTAATATCCACAATAGGCGTATGCAAAATCGTATAATCACCCCTTTTAATATACCCAGTCCCTTGAAAATTAACCTCTTTGATAAATTGAAGACCATTGGTATCACGGTTGATAATGGTGTAATTATCCAATATCAGTTTAGAAGGATAGGTAATAGCATTAGAGATGTCTGCGTACTCATTTTTCATCAACACATAAAAATCAATACTATCTTTTTGAAAGTATTCATTGATGGATTTAAAATCTACCACTGTTTCGATGGAACCTACATAGCTTTGTTTGTCAAAAATAGGCGCAATGGCGCGAATAAACATACCATGCCTTCCTATCTCGATACCTGTCATGGCTCGTTTGGTTTTTTTAATTTTTTCAAAGGCGTGACGAAAAGAACTCAGAGAGTCATTGTTGTTATTGTGATAGTCCCAAAGTCTGACAAAACTTTTAAAATCACTCGTATGTAAATGTAGCCTAATCGTTTCAAAAAGGTTAGCAGAAGAGAGAGCATTGCGCACATCTAAAAGGTGTTCTACGCAGGTTTCTCTATTTTTTGAGACAAGACACTCTATAACATAAGGGTTTTTGGAGAGGGTGATGGAACTTGCAAGAGAGACTTTGGTAATTTCTTCTATTTTGTTATTTAAAGTAGAAAGTAAGGCATCCATATGTTTTTTAAGGGCTTCTTCCTCTTCAAAAGCGATGGATTTGTTGTATAAAAAAAGCATAGATACACCAAAAAAGAGCATCAAAAAAATACCCAAAAAGAATTTATTGCTTTTCATAAAGCTCCTTTATCGACGCTATCAAGTAGCTTTTTTTTGTCTAGTTTAAATGTATAGATGAAAGTTGAGCCTTTATTTTCGGCTGATTGAATGGCAAAATCGACATCGTTTTTATTGCAGATATTTTGCACGATATTAAGTCCCAACCCAAAGCCACCTTGCACAGAGTCTTCTCGCTCAAATCGCCTCAGTGCTTTATAAATATCTTTAATACCTTGCCCCTCATCTTGAATCGTCAAAACACAACTATTTTCATCTTTTTTGGAGAGATCAATAGCAATATTCCCTTTAAAGAAGGAGTATTTGATAGCATTCGAAAGGGTGTTGTCTAAAATTCTTTGTAGTTCTATTTTGTTGATATAGACGATGAGGTTATCTTCAATGTGTGGTACAAGTGATATGGATTTGGAGACGGCGATGTCTTCAAAGAAAAAGACGCGTGAGCTTAGGTAGTCGCTTAAATTGACCACTTCTTTGTTGTATTGAACTTTGTTATGTTTGATGTAATACTCTACATCTTCATAAGTCATCTGCATCTGCTTTGTCGCAGCCTTAATGCGTTGGATATGTTTGGTAGGAGGCAGGGTTTTTGACATGAGTTCTAGGTTGATGTTGATAACACCTAGAGGCGTTTTAAGCTCATGCATCGCATCATTAAAAAAATCATTCATATATTTTTGAAGCTTTCGATACGGGTAAACACTGGAATTGACAAACAAACTGCTCATAAGAAAAACCAAAAAAAGCACGATAAAAAAAAGCACCGTGGTGATAAAGACAATTTTGGTGTAATTAATTTTTATCGCAACAACGAGATAAAAAAGATCACCATTGTGCAGTTTAACCTCTTTTTGATAGTATAAATGAGGGTAGATAACCTTGATTTTAAAGTCTAAATTTTCAAAAGAGGTATCAATATCGCTATAGAGTTTTTGATGCAAATAGTCATAAATATCGACATGAAAGCGCACACTACTAGGAACATTGAAGCGCTCTTCTTTAAAGATGCTTGCCTCATTGGCATCTATCCATTCAAGTATTTCTTGCGTGGCTTTGTATTTTTCCTCACTGATGGTACTACTAAGGGCAAAGTAGCTTGGCACACAAAAAAGGAGCATCACCACGAGGGTATAGATAAAGATAAAAATGGATGGTTTAGGATACAACATCGATTTTATAGCCTAGCCCACGAGAAGATTTGATAAATTCGTCATTGACCTTGAGCCGTATTTTGCGGATATACATTCGAATATCAGCATAGCTTATCTCTTTCCCCTCCCACACATGTTCTCTCAACACTTCGATATCGCAAAAAGTGTTTTTGCGCTGAATTAAAAACCGCACCAAATCCTGCTCTTTGGAGGTAAGATTGACATTAATGGATTCTTTGGTGAGTTCACCTGTGGTAAAGTTAAAAACAAAGCCACATCCGAGTTTAAACTCTCCAGCATTGTCTGTTTTGTAATGTTTTTTGATGAGTTCATTGATGCGCAGTTCTAACTCTTTGAGTTCAAAAGGTTTTTTAAGATAGTCGTTACATCCAAGCTCATACCCAATGGCGATATTGTCAATATCAGTGAGCGAAGTGGTGATGATGATAGGTGTGGTGATGCCTGCATTTTTGATATGAGATATAAGCTCATGACCACTAATTTTAGGTACTTTGACATCCAGTAAAAAAAGATAATAGCACTTTTGCATGATGGCATCCAAGGCACTTTCTCCATCAAAAAAAGCATCTACTTCAAAGCCTAAGCTCTCCAAATACTCTTTGATACTTTCATTGTAGTTATAGTCATCTTCTAATAGTAAAATTTTCATTTATTGCCCTGTATAGATTTGCCCAGCGTATACGATGTAGTAACGCAGCATAATAACACCCAAAATAACAACGATAGAGTTCATCCAGATATAGCCTACCCGATAAACATGGCTTTTTAACGCGATGATAACAGTAAGTAAAGGGAGTAAAAGCCCTACACCAATAACTCCAAACCAAAATATAAAAGCCCACAGTCCCGTACTTAAAGCATCTTTGAGTGCGACCAATGAATCGCCACCCTCGTAACCCATCCCAATAAAGAGTATCCCAATGAGAGGAATTTCAGTTAAGATAACGCGAAGGTCGAGGACTAAGAGGTACTTGACACTCTCTTCACTCATGGTGCTTTTGAAAAAGAGAAGTCCGATAAGGATATTAACTGCAATACCCGAAGAAACGCCTGAAGTTAAGAATAAAATAGGCAAAATCGGACTATTCCACATAGGGATAGCGTAAATCGCACACAGTAAAAATCCCGTATAAGCCCCAATGCACAGTGCCGTAGCAAATAAAAAATATTCTATAATTTTAGAATAATGGTGAAAACTTTTAATATAGTCTATGAGCCATTCGATAAGGATGTAAGCGCGGTATTTGACAAATGTTTGCTCAAAAACAAGTACCATAAAGACGATAACGGTGGGGGTATAAATGAGCAAAAAGAGTACACCGAGTGTCATAACCGAATTAAAATTGTAACTTAGAAAGAGCCAGTAAAAAGAAAATGGTTTGCCCAAATCAAAGATAAGTAACATAAGTCCTAAGAAGATAGAAACAGGTGCAGTAATAGCCCCTGATTTAATCATAGCATCCCAAATAGAGTAAGTATTTCGCTCGTGTCTATTCCATTTGACCAAAAGCCCAATGATGGTTGAGCCTGAGCTTAGGCCTGCTAAGAAAAGATACACCGCGATTTCCCATGACCATGCAATAGCTTCATATTGTGCCATATTTCCCCAAACATTCATCATGACTTTATGCCTTTTTTATGAGGTATGAGAGTGACTTTTGGGAAAGTGCGAAGATGCTCTTTGGGAAATGTAAAATAGTTCTTGTGTGATTTTTGTGATACGGTAGAATTTTTATCGTTTAAATCACCAAAGCTCAAAGCCTCTGTGGGGCAGATACTCACACAAGCAGGAAGGATCTCTTTGGAAACTCTATTCTCAAAACAAAAGGTACATTTTTCCACCGCTTTAGTATGAGGATTGATAAATCTCGCCTCATAAGGACAAGCAACAATACAATATTTACAGGAGATACACAAGCGCTCATCAATGTGGGTTAAACCATCTTTGGTTTGAAAAGAAGCATGGGTTGGACATACCGATACACAAGGAGCGTTCTCACACATCACGCAGGCATGACGGGAAAACTGCATGGATAGAGAAGGGAAAATACCGCGTGTTTCCATTCTCACTTGCAGTCTAAAAAAAGAGTCACTGACATTGTTTTCAACCCGACAAGCGATGCTACATGATTGACAGCCAATGCAAAGATTTTCATCATAAATCATTCGGTATTTTTTAATCATAAAGTAGCCTTGATAATGTCAACACCCACATTGGTAATCATCGCGCCACAAATGGGGGATTCTTCGAGTGATAAAAGTTTTGAAGGATTGATGCCTTGGCCATAGGCTCGCTTTAGATGAGGTGTTTGCCTCCCAAATCCCATATAAGCAAAAAGCGTATCGGGGCGAATGCCCTCTGTGATAAAAACAGTGGCTCTCTCTTTGCTGATTTTATTTTGGAGATAAAACGCATCGCCGTTTTTAAGTCCATGGGCTTTGGCAGTACTTGGGTGCATCCAGATAGGATTGTCACTTACGAGCATATTGAGGTAGGGAACATTAGCCGTATGTCCATTGGTGTGAATGGCGCATTTCCCACTGGTAAGAACATAAGGATACCCTTGCGATACATCCATATCCACAAGCCTCGGTACGCCATATCCCACAAATTCTTTTTCGACTTTTTCACAAAATATTTCTATCTTTCCGCTGGGTGTTTTAAGGTGAGTAAAAAGGTGAGATAAAAGTCCTTCTTTATCTAATTTGCCTTTACATGTAGGATATTTTTCGACAAACCTTTTTACATAATCAGCCTCTAATGTTAAAAGAGGTGGAACATCAGGTGAGGCATAGCCTTTTTGGAGCAGTTCTTTAAGTAGAGAGACATCACCATTGGCTTGAAGCAGTCTTAGTTCATCGGTTGTTTGCCAGAGATAATGTGCAGACAAACCCATTAAAGAAGCGAGTTCTCTAAATATCTCGATATGGCTACGCGTTTTAGAAATTGGTTCTACGATTTTGTTGCGCATAGCATAAGCAGGCGATGTTGAAGCAATTGAGGAGATGCCCTCATCTCGTTCAAGGTAAGTGGCTTCGGGTAGAATGACATCTGCCATCATGGCTGATTCACTGAGGTAAATATCATTGACAACGATAAATTCTAATTGCTCCATTGCTTCTTTCATCTTTTGCGGATGGGCTAGGGTGATGAGAGGATTGTGTCTGGTCATAAACCATCCCTTGATAGGATAAGGTTTTTGAGACAAAATGGCTTCTGGTATGGCTTGTAAAACCCCGTGTTTAGAAGAGATAAAGCGATGTTTTCCACTCTC
>JAQWCT010000083.1 GCA_028705785.1 Sulfurospirillaceae bacterium
AAATACCGTCAATCGTATTACTTCATTGGATCAAATCTCTAATGAACTTCTTTCTTTACTTGCCCATATTTTGCAATCCTCCATCGAATCACGAGGCCTTGCAGAAAATCTTCACCGAAGTGTCGATGAAATAGCAAGTGTTATAACACTTATCAAGGATATTTCAGATCAAACCAACTTACTTGCACTCAATGCGGCTATTGAAGCTGCAAGGGCAGGGGAACATGGTAGAGGCTTTGCTGTTGTTGCTGATGAAGTTCGAAAGCTAGCAGAGCGAACCCAAAAGGCAACTTCAGAAGTAGAAATTAATATCAATGTTTTAAAACAAAATTCCAACTCTATGTTTAAACAAAATGAAGAAGTTGAAAGCGTTGCTCTTGAATCAAATAAACATATTGAAAATTTCAAGATTGAGTTTGGTGCACTTCAAGAGAGTGCAATAATGATTCAAAATGATTCAAAAAATATTACTTTTTCTATTTTTGTTGCTTTGGCAAAACTTGATCATGTTTTATTTAAAGTGGGTGGTTATGGCGCTGTATTTGACAAAGAACATCAAGAGTTGAGTGACCATTTTAACTGTCGTTTGGGTAAATGGTGTGCCGGTATTGGTAAAGAGAATTTTCAAAATACGACCGCTTTTAAAGCCATAGATGAACCACATAAAATCGTACACGAATCTGTCAATAAAGCCATTCACTGTGTGCGAGAAGGTACTTGTTTAAATGATATTTCTATCGTCATTAATAATTTTAAAACAGCAGAAGAGGCTTCGCATAAACTTTTTGAATTACTCAATCAAATGTTAATTGAAAAGAAGAAGCAATAAAGTATAATTTCACATTCATAACTGACCTTGCGCACTATTTACAACTTTGCACAAAACAAAAAGGCATTAGATGCTAGGCAGACTTTCGAAGCCCTAGCCCAAAGCTAAGGCGATAAAGTCTAACGACGCAGATGATGCCTTTTTGTTTTGCCCCTATGGGGTGAGCTTTAATCAACACATATGCGTCGTTAAGATGACTTCGATTTGGCTTTAGCCAAACCTTTGTCATCTTGCCTAGCCTCTGCATTGATTAAAGCTCATGCAAAGTTGCAAATAGTGCGTAAGGTCAGTTAACACAAAGGCTAAATGTGAAATTTGAATTTTTAGGCACTTCTGATACAGGAGGAATCCCCCTTCATAATTGTCATTGTGAAATTTGTGAAGAAGCACGAGAAAGTGGTACGAATAATCGTTCCACGAGTGCTTTTTTAGAGCTTGGTGATGGCAGTGTTATTCTTTTTGATGCAGGATATGACCTCTTAAGTGAAAAATTTAATACCACTAAAATTAGAGCAATTTTTTTAACCCATTTTCATGCGGATCATTGCTTAGGGTTGATTCGTTTACGCAAATCCACAGATAAAATTCGTTGTTACATTCCTCATGATAGTAATGGTTTTGGTGATCTTTTTACTCATAAAGATTCTATCGAGTATGTTGTGCTTGAACCGTTTGTTGAGGTGGTGCTAGAGGGTGTTAAAATCGTTTCCATACCATTGATTCACTCAAAACCAACCTATGGTTATATGCTTACATGTAAAGGTGTTGTGGCGTATCTTACCGATTGTGCTTCGATACCAAAAACTTCATTTTCATTTTTACAAGCACATAAAATTTCGCATCTTTTTTTGGATGCATGTTATGAGCCAAGTTACGCATCGACTAAGCATTTAAATTGGGAAAGTGCGAGTGAGGTGATTGATGCCATTAATCCGAAGAATGGCTATTTGATTCATGCGAGTTGTAAAACACTTTTGCCACTCAAAAAGAGTGGCAAAAGCTTAAAGTATCCCTATATCCCAAGTGGCTTTAGGGTGGAAGTTTAAAGAGGCTTAGTCCTCTTCTTCCTCGTCATCCTCGAACTCATCCTCTTCTTCTTCAAAGTAGATATTGTCCTCATTGCCATCATAGTTATAGTCGCTTTGATGAATGGGGTCATTTTCTTCTTCATCATCGTCAAAATCATCATCATCGTCGTCATTGAACTCATCACCGTAGATAGCATCATTGAGTAAAATCTCTTCTACTTTGTCGATAAATAGGTCGACATTACCTGTGAAAAGTTTTTCATAACGCATAGCATCTTGTATAAATTCTGTTGAACATCCACTCTCATCTAAGAGTTCTCGTAAATCACGCATCGAACACCTTTTTTTTCTGTGATTTTACACTAATTTTGAGTGTTTTTCAATTGTTCTTCGTAGGTTTCAAAGATTTCATCGTGCTTTACATGTAAGGATTCAAACTGGTCATACAACAGATGCAATGTACTTTCATCAAGTGCTAAAGCTTTAGAAAGTGTTTGGAGTTCCCCTATATTGTTTTCTTGCGAATGTTTAATCAGCAGCGTATTTTTAGTTTTAAGCTCTTCTTCAAGGTGCATAATCTTTTTTTCGCACGCATCAATCTCTTTTTTTAAAGGAGAAAGTTTTGAACTACGCTCTTGAATTAAAGAGGCACGAAGTTTTTTACTATCATTTCTATTGGAAGGTGTTGGTTTTTTAGGGCTAGTAGCGATATCTTCTTCCCAACCAATTTTTTCTAAAAATTCATCATAATTGCCATCAAAAAATTCTGCTCTTTGGTGGTGAAAGATAACAAGTTGGTCAGCAACTGCGCGAAGGAGCATTTCCGAGTGCGTGACTAAAATCACAGAGCCTTCAAAGTTTCGTATTGCATCACAAAGGGAGTCGATGGACTGCATATCAAGGTGGTTGGTTGGCTCATCAAGGAAGAGAAGATTGGCAGGGGTTGCGATAATCTTTCCTAACATCACACGGCTTCGCTCGCCTCCTGAGAGGATACGAATCTCCTTTTTAGCCAAATCCCCACTAAACATCATTGTTCCGCAGATAGAGCGCACTTTAGCGATACCCAAAAGTGGGTCAACAGCATAAATCTCATCAATGATGCTGTTTTTTTCATTGAGTCGTTGGATATTTGTTTGTCCAAAATGAGCAAATGAGGTTTCAGGATGAAAGTAAATCTCTCCATTTTGCAAGGGAAGCTCCCCTGCGATAGCATTGAGTAGGGTTGATTTACCTTTACCGTTTTTGCCGATGATGCCTAGGCATTTACCTTTTTCAAGGATAAAGGAAAGGTCTTTAAAAAGTGGCTTTGTTTTATCGTAACCAAAAGCGAGATTTTTAGCTTCAAAGATAATTTTTGCGGGTGTTTTTTTGTAGTTAAAGTTAAAGGCTAAACTGGACTCATTTTCAAGATCTTCCATCTCGCCCATTTTATCGAGTTGTTTGGCTTTGGACTGAGCCATGACCGCTTTAGAAGCACGGGCTTTTTGACGCGTGATGAAGTCTTCAAGTTCTGCTCTTTTTTTATCTAAATTGACTTTTGTTTTCAGGTATTTTTCATCGTCTTCTTCGAGTTTGGCGTAGTACTTTGTACTATTGCCTTGAATAAACCTTAGTCCTTTGCGCTGTATTCCCATCGTATGGGTGGTCACATTGTCCATAAAATCTCTATCGTGGGTGATAAGAATCACTTCACCTTGGAACTCTTTGAGAAAACTTTGAAGCCAGCGCATGGAGACGATGTCAAGATAGTTGGTAGGCTCATCGAGTAAAAGCATACTTGGATTGGTGGCTAAAGCTTTGATAAGATTGATGCGGATTTGGTAACCACCTGAAAAACTAAGGGGGTCTTTATCTAAGTCTTCCGCATCAAAACCAAGTCCAAAAAGCATTTTTTCTATCTTGTAAGTATCAAAAGCCTCTTCGCCCTTTAAAACACTCGCACACTCATCGCGGACTGTTTTATGGGTAAAATGGATATGTTGTTTTAAAGTGCCAATGGTATAGTTTTTGGGGATGAGGATTTCACCCTCATCGTGTTCTTCTTCTCCTAGGAGTATTTTGAAAAGCGTTGATTTACCTGAGCCATTTCTGCCCACTAATCCTATTTTATCTCCAGCTCTGAGCATAAAGTTGATATTTTCAAAAAGTGTTTGTCCACCAAAGTGTTTAGAGAGATTCGAAACTTGAATCATTAAAATTCCTATTTATTTGGGTATATTAAAAGCGCAGGTAATAGTTTACTCGGCCTTTTTGTTGAGTGAATTGAGTGTATCAAGGATAGACTCTTTTTTTGCAGCATTTTCTGGACCAATCATACGCATTGTAAATTCAACGCGTCTATTTTTTTCACGACCCTCTTCGGTATCATTGGATGCGATAGCTCTTGTATCACCATAACCTGCAGAGCTTAGTTTTTCTTTAGAAATGCCATTTTTAATCAATACTCGAATAACCGCATTAGCTCTTGCACTTGAAAGTTCGAGATTGTCTTTGATTTTTGAATTTGCTAACAGTGGACTATCGTCGGTATATCCTTTGACAATAATTTCTATATTTTTAGGAAGTCTTGCAACGATATCAGAAACTCTTTTAAGAAAAAGCATCGAATCATCGTTATTGATTTCAGCGGACCCTGGAGCAAAGAGAAGTTTTGCTGGAAATTTCAGTGTAGCACCATCCACTTTTTGCTCTAATGAACCCTCACCAACGCTCATTTTTTCCATGATTTGTGCAAGTTTTGAAATCTCTTCTAGTGTTTGTGAAACGCCACCAGCATTACCTTTTTCTTTGTCTTTTGCTGCATCGCCAGATTTTGTACTCATTCTTACAACAGGATTTGCCTCTTCGGGTTTAGCACTATAATCATAAATTTTAACAAATTCTTCTTTGAGAGCTTTCATCTTTTCAGTATTGGTTGAAGCAATCGCAAAAAGAGCAATAAAAAGTGCAAGAAGAAGACTAAAAAAGTCCGCAAAAGGTACGGCCCATTTTTCGCCAGCGGCACATTCAGTTTTTTTACACTTTTTTTTACCCACCGAAGTGACTCCTCGTCATTTTATTTTTGGTCAAACTGACTTTTTTTAGGTAGAAGCGGTGAGAGATAATTGAGTAATTTCATTTCGAGTGTTCTAGGATTATCACCATGTGAAATACCTAAAATTCCCGCTAAAATAACATGTTTTTCTTTAATAATATCTCTTGATTTTGCATGTAATTTATGTCCCCAAGGACCAAGGATAATATATGACCCTGAAATACCAAAAACGGTTGCTGTAAACGCACCACCGATACCTGCAGCCATGGCAGGAGGATCATCGAGTTTTTGAAGGGCAAGGATAAGTCCCAAAACCGCGCCAATAAGTCCCATAACGGGGCAGTTTTCACCTGCGTGCATCCAATAATGTGCCGCGCCATGATAGTACTCTTCGGTTTCTTCTAATAAAACTTCTAAAGTTTCTTCTATTTCATGTGCTTCAACACCATCAACGGCCATGCTTAGACCTTTTTTGAAAAACTCGTCCTCCATAGCATTAGCATGACTTTCAAGTGCTAAGATGCCATCTTTTCTTGCGATAATAGCAAAATCAACAATTTGTTTAATGCGTGCAGCTATATCGATAGGAGATTTTTTGAAAACGACTTTGAGTTCTTTAAAGGCGGCTATAACATATTCTTGTGATGTTGCTGTCATCGCAGACGCCATCGCGGTAGGGATAACGATAATAAATGAGGTGATGTGAAGAATATGAATAGGATTACCACCCTCCATAATATCTCCAATAGAAATAGAGGCAAGCGCAAGTACCATACCTAATATAACCGTTAAATCCATCTGCTTTGCTCCAAAAAACTATATTTATGAAAATCTTACAAACCACTATCGGTTAAAATCTAAAAAAGTTTACATGTAAGGATGTAAGTATAGTCTAATCATCCTGAAATTCGCACATATAGGTGCGATAAATGAGTGGAACAAGTTGTTTTTGCAGTTTATGATTTTTTCTATTTTCTATGGCTACAGAGTGAAAAAATGTTTTCCAAAGTGTTTTAAAATGTTTTTCATCATCAGAATGTAGAGGTGTTTCAAATGCGGCAACTTCTTTGATACCTCTAAAATTATTTTCTTTAATGTAGGCTAGAGAGCGATGAATATCGTGAATGATAAAAGGATGATTGCCAAGTCGTTTGTTAAAGTGGTTGCCTAAGAGTATTAAAATATTGAACTTTGTTTCAACTTTAGCATAGAAAATTTTATCGTCAAGCTCTTCAAATCTTACAAAGCCATACATCCTATGGGCGAGTCTTAAATACTCTTTCTCTAAAGTGTCAATGTAAAAGATGGAGGGATGGGTGATGTTGGAAAGATTATTTTGTTTTTTAAATCCAAGTTGTATAAAGCTTAACAAATCATATTCAAAATTTTGAGAATCACACAAAAAAACATGATAAATGGTATTAAGATGAGATTTTGAAAATGTTTTTTGTAATGAAGTAAAAACTTTTTTTGCTTTATTAATGTCTGTTTCTATGGTATAAATTTCTTCAAAACAAAGCTTTGAAGGTATTTTTTTATAAATAACTTTTGGTTCTAATTTTTGATAATACACCTCATACACCAGCGTTAAAAATCCCTCAAATGAGCCATCATATAACAGTATCATTATATTTCTCCCGTGTAAATTGACATATCGAATAACGAGGGTTGAATGATGTCTTGAGCACTTTTAATCAAAGCAAGTTTGAGTCTATCTTCGTAGAGTGGAATACTTTTTTGATAGTCTTTATCTGCGATAATGAAATATTTAGCTTTTTTAAGGGATATTTTGAGGTTTCGTAAATCTTCAAAGCCTAGTTTTTTAAAGCGACGCGCTTGAAGAATTTTAATCGCACCTCTTATGCCAATACCTGGAATTCGTATGAGCACTTCTTGCGATACCTTGTTCACATCAACTGGAAAAAGATGAAGATTTTGAAGTGCCCAAAATGTTTTTGGGTCAAATTGAATGTCTAAATTTTCATTTTCTCTTAGTATCTCATCATAGGAAAACCCATAAAAACGAAGCAACCAATCGGCTTGATAGAGTCGGTGTTCTCTTTTAAGTGGGGGTACTGAAAATTCTGGGATCGGAAGATTTTTATGATTATTTACAGCGATATAAGCCGAGTAGTAAACCCGTTTTAAAAGCGCTTTTTGATAAAGATTTGAAGAGAGTTTAAGAATTTCAAAGTCACTCTCTCCTGTGGCTCCGATGATCATTTGTGTACTCATGGAAATGGGTTTGGCATTTCTTTCCATGGTGATTTCTCTAGCGTGTTTGAGAGGTTGTAAGAGTTTTTCTTTGGTTTTATCTGGGGCTAGAAGAGCGAGGCTTTTGGAGCTTGGAAGTTCGATGTTGGAACTGACCCGATTGGCGAGTAAACACGCCTCGGCAATGAGTTCTTTGGATGAACCGGGGATGAGTTTGACATGGATGTAGCCATTGAACTTGTACTCATGGCGCAAAATACGCAAGGTTTGCAAGAGTAAAAGCATCGTATGGTCTTCATTTTTGATGATACCTGAGCTTAGAAAAAGCCCTTCGATGTAGTTTCTTTTATAAAAATTGATGGTGATGTCGGCAAGTTCTCTGGGTGTAAAAGCAGTGCGAGGGATGTCGTTGCTCACACGGTTAATACAGTAAGCGCAGTCGTAAACACAGACATTAGAAAGTAAGACTTTAAGCAGTGATACGCATCTGCCATCGCTGGTAAAAGTATGACAGATGCCACTGTTATGCGTGTTTCCAAGCTCTCCTGTTTTATAACTGGCGTCACTTCCACTTGAACTACAAGAGACATCGTATTTGGCGCCATCGGCTAGGATGGCAATTTTATCGTTAATGGATAGTTTCATACCACAATGGTACAAAATCTTTACATGTAAGGATTAAAATATTTCAAATTGAAATTAAAAAGGATAAAAAGAGGGAGAGAGCCAAAAATTTGACTCCCTAATACTTAGTCGATAAATTGTACTATTTCTTCAAAAGGCTCTCGTAATTGCGTGGATTGTGGGTTGATGCGGTAACCAAAGGGGATAACTATGGCAACTTGGTATTGGTTGGTGTCAAGATTGAGAATTTCTTCAAGTTTTGCTTTTTCAAAACCTTCTATCGGACATGAATCAATACCTAAAAATGCTGCTGCACTCATCATATTGCCGGCGGCGATATAACATTGTCGCGCTGTCCATGCGTAGATATTTTCATTAGTGCTGAGTGTTTCTTTGAGATGATTAGCATAGAGATTAATGTAAAAATCTTTTTTCTCTTGCGGCATATCGCGTCTTCCAAAGCGCTTTTGGGGTATACCACTTTCCACTTTGACATTTTCAATTGCCGCTAAAATAACAACAAGGTGAGACGATGTTGTCACTTGTGGTTGGTCCCAGCAGGAGAGACGAAGTTTTGCTTTAAGGGCATCATTGGTAATGACCAAAAATTTCCATGGTTCCATCCCAAATGAGGAGGGCGATTTGTGACCTGCTTCAAGAATGATGTGCATATCTTCTGCTGATATTTTTTTATTTTCATCAAAAAGTTTACACGCGTGTCTAAAATCCATTGCGGTTAAAAAGTCGTTTTTCATTTTTTCTCCTTGAGAGTGTTATGAAAGAATTATAGAGGTATTTAACTTTATTTACGCTTACTTTACTTTATGTAAGTAATGATGTTTTATGTAATTATGTTATAATAAATTCACAAAGGATAAATCAATGTACTACATCAATGAAAAAGAGTATAAATGCTCTGTTGCTGTTACTTTAGATGTTTTTAATGACAGATGGAAGCTGGCTATCATTTGGTATTTATTGGAAAAAGATAAACGCTTTAAAGAACTTTCCGAAGATATTCATGAAATTACGCAAAAAACATTAACAATCAAGCTTAAAGAGTTAGAAGAAAAAAATATCATTTCGCGTCAAGCTTTTCTTGAAATTCCACCTCGAGTTGTCTATGCACTCACTCCTATTGGCAAAGCGCTTAGACCTATTTTAGAAGAGATGTACCTGTGGGGAAAAAATTATGTTAAAGAACATGGTACTATCGGTGAAATGACGGCTTGTGAGGCTTCTGTTGTCAAAAAGTGCTTAAAGCTTTAAAATCAAGGGGCTAAGCGACTGATTTCCCATTCGTTTTGCGTATTTTTTTCATAGGCAAAACGGTCGTGTAGCCTATCCTTTCCTCCTTGCCAAAACTCAAATCGTTTAGGTTTGACACGGTACCCTCCCCAAAAGTCTGGTAAGGGTACTTCACCTTTGGCGAATTTTTGTTTGAGTTCAAAAAATTTAGATTCTAACAGGCTTCTTGAGCTGACGATTTCGCTTTGGTTGGAAGCCCAAGCTCCTAGTTGTGAGCCACGAGGGCGAGAGAGAAAATAAGCGAGGGATTCAGCAGTACTGACTTTTTCCACTTCACCTTCAATGCGCAGTTGTCGTTGTAAATCAAGCCATGCAAAATGTAGGGCAACATTGGGATTATGTGCGATGTCTTTAGCTTTGTGGCTTTGATAGTTGGAAAAAAAGATAAACCCTTGTTCGTCGTAAAGTTTCAACAAAACTGTACGAATAGAGGGACATCCCAATGAATTGACAGTAGCCAAGCTCATCGCATTGGGCTCAACAATGTGTGTATCGATAGCATCGTTGAACCAAACTTCGAATTGTTTAAAAGGGTTTACATGTAAGTCTTCTTTGTGTAGCGGTTTTTCACTGTACTCTTTACGCATTAATGATAGGTTCATTGAAGTAGTCCTAGAATGTCTTTTTCAATATCTTCAGGCTTTGTAGCAGAGGCAAAACGATCAACGACTACGCCATTTTTATCAACTAAAAACTTCGTAAAATTCCATTT